>JAHDBB010000060.1:16730-17883 GCA_020630635.1 Chitinophagales bacterium | reverse complement strand
ACCCCACACACTATTTTGATTTTTTCATTGTTTTATTCAACGGTAAATTTACCAAACTGGATGGCTTCACCGTCAACGACTAATCGCCAATAATATAAGCCTACATCGCTGATACCTTTGACAATCAATTTGGCAGCATCTGCCGCCACTTCAAATTCTCTTTTAACCCCTGCTTTTCTATCAGCAGCATTTTCTACATGAAGTTTAGCTTCTTCTTCAGGAGCATCAAAAAACTTGAGCGTGATTCTACTACCCAAATTATACGCTGCTTTATTTTTTACTTTTTTGCCTTTTCCAGAACTGCTTCTTTTGGCATCTCCTTCTGCTTGCAACTCGACTTTTCTTTCAAGATACAACAATGGTTGAAATCTATCCGCACTTTCTTCATCATCAGATACTTGATTGCCCTCTAATTGTACTGCTCTCTTGTAGAGACGACTCACAGAAATGGCAAAAAAGCGTTTGCCATAGCGTGTACGATAGCCTAATTCATTTAAACGATTGGCTATTTTGCCATAACTAAAGCCTTTTTTCTTTAACTCCAATATTTTAGACGTTGCTTTTTGGTTGTGTTCATCAGCAAGTGCATTATCAGTACGAGAGGCAATGGCTTTGAGTCTTACTTCACTCGTAAAATTATTGGGATTTCCTAAGGTATATCCTTGTGCTTTACGAAGTTCCAGACCTCTTTTGATCTTAGCTCCTTTAGCAGTACTCAAATATTGTAATGTTGCGATGATAGAATCCATGTTTTCAGGCTGTGCAGCTTCAAAGTCAAAAAATTCAAAATCAATACCTTTATCATGTAAATATCGTAACCCGATCAAATCACTACTAAAAGAGCTGAAGTTAGAGATAAGTAGTTTATGCCTTTTACTTTTTGCATAATCTACTGCCTTCTGAAGCACAAAAGTTGGTGACTCACCATATTCTACAACATATTCTTTACCAAAAGAACTTCCTACCTCTTCCTTAATAGCTTCTGTTTGCATAGACAAATGCTGCCTATGCGTCTCAAGAGATTTTTCATCTGAGACGTATAATACATCTAATTTCATAATGTTATGTGTGTTTCTTAAATATTAAATTAATATATCAAATATAGTGTATTTTTATCTTTGTATGTGAAAATTCTTCTTGTTATTGGGGAATA
>JAHDBB010000060.1:8567-16630 GCA_020630635.1 Chitinophagales bacterium | reverse complement strand
AATATGCAAGGTTTATTTTTATAAAGTTATAAAAAATATTTAATATTTTCTAATGTGGCGTGGAAGAAAAAAAGGAAAAATGATAATTATTCAAAATATGTTTATTTTTTGAGCAAAAAATAAGACATATTTTATAATGTTATAGTTTGAGGTATTTAGAGGTTTTACTACTTTTCACCCATCTTTACAAACGTTAGGACATTTGTATTGTTTTTAGTCACTATTTATTTTATATTCTATTTGGTTTTTCTACATTTGCGAAAATTTCCAAAAATGGCTATTTACCTTGATAACGCTGCAACAACTTGTATAGATGAAGCAGTAAAAGCTGCAATGCTTCCCTACTTTCAGGAACATTTCGGCAACCCTTCCGCTATTCACTCAATGGGGCGACCTGTGCGTGCTGCTATTGAAAAAGCGAGAAAGACGATTGCACAACATTTAAATGCATCTCCTGCTGAAATATTTTTTACTTCTGGAGGAACAGAAGCCAATAATACAGTGCTTTTAGGATGCGTAAAAGACCTAGAAGTTCAACATATTATTACTTCTCCTATTGAACATCATTGTATCTCTCATTTTGTAGAGTTCATTTGTCAAAATAGTAACGTCCAATCGCATATATTATCTATTGACCGCAAAGGTCATATAAATTTAGATGAACTAGCAGACTTACTGGGCAAGCTCCAAGAAAAAACGCTGGTATGCTTGATGCATTCCAATAATGAGATTGGTACGATGTTGGATATTGAAGCAGTCGCCCACCTTTGTAAAGAACATGGGGCTTTATTTCACTCTGATACCGTTCAAACTTTTGGCTACTACCCTTTTGACCTCCAAAAACTTCCCATAGATTTTATGGTGTGTTCAGCCCACAAGCTGCATGGTCCCAAAGGTGTCGGTTGTTTGTATATCAGAGGCGATCACAAAATCAAACCCTTGTTACATGGTGGCTCACAAGAACGCAATATGCGGGCTGGTACAGAAAATGTGATGGGAATTGTAGGATTAGGAAAAGCGGTAGAATTGGCTTATGCTAAAAGAGAAGAAAACGAAAAACACATTCAAGGACTCAAAGACTATCTTATTGAGCAACTGACCACGCATTTTGAAGACATCCAATTTAATGGAGACTACAATGGGCGTTCTCACTACAAAGTCTTGAATGTTTCTTTTCCTCCTAACCAATACAATCAAATGCTTCTATTTAATTTAGATGTGGCAGGTATTTGTGCATCAGGAGGAAGTGCTTGTAGTTCAGGAGTCAATCAAGCCTCTCATGTGATTCAGGCTATTCAAACAGATCCCAATCGTACGCCTATTCGCTTTTCTTTTTCCAAATACAATACGAAAGAGGAAATAGATGCTTTATTGGCTCAACTCAAAGAGATTTTGAATCGGGATTAGTTTTTTTAGTGGCAAGTGATAGTGACGGGTGGCTGACTGAAAAATGAAATCCTACTAATCTCATTTGGGCAAAGATTTTTTTAGAGGAGCGAAAGGTTGGGTGCGCTGTCGTATCGGCAAGTCCTGCTATCCGTTCTTATGCTAAAAGCTTGGCTCATTTGAGTGGCAAGGCTATATTTAGCATATCACTTCTATCAGGGCTATTTGGTCATGGTAGGAACCGATAGTAACAGTCAATTGTCTAAACCAGATTTTTTATGAATTTGTCGTTTCAATCGAATGTCAAAATTCTAAAACAGTACCGTTACTATACGTTGAGACCACAACGATCTAGACCCGAATGGATTAAATTCTAATTTTTAATCTCTAAATTCTAAAACCGTTCAGTTCTTGAAGCGTTGTGTCCTTGACCAAATAGCCCCGATAGAAGTGGTATTCGTGTGGAAGCGTTGGCTTAGGAAAACATAGCTACACGAATGAGAACGGATAGCGGGACTTTCCATCGCAACAAAGCACTAAAAGTTCGCTCCTAATAAGAAAGTTCTGTAAAACTACCGTCGGTAATATTTCTTAGATTTGTGCTATCTTGTAAGGCTGCATCAAAGAAAAAGGTTCCTGAAACAACACGATTGATGGTATCAAAAGTCGTGAAAGTAATATTGGCATTATTGGTTCCATAAGTGGAAGAGTAAATAAGCGTATCTACAGAAAAACTGCCAACACTGGGATCAACTAAAGAATAGGAACCCACCACAAAAGGTCCATTGTGAATAAGGGTGATAAAAGACCCTGTACTACTCATCCCTGTAATACTTAAAGCATCTGGACTTTCTACCACTGTTGGAGCGGCTGCTGACCAGGCTACATCATCTATTTTAGCACACATAGCCGCCATGCATCCATCATCCATAGGGTCTGGATCGGGATCAGGGTCTGGATCAGGATCGGGTTCTAACCCACATTCAGGACACGGTCCTCCACAGTCAATACCTGTCTCAAATTGGTTTTGTTCACCATCTGTACATGAGTGGTCTTTACAAGAATGTAGTGTCAATAAAAAAGCACTTAGTAGAACGAATAAAAAAGTGTATTGGATCGAAAAGCGATAGTTCATTTTTTATGTTTTATTTGAAAGCGAGTTTTCCACAAACTTACAACTAAAGAAATGACCTTCAAAGTATTGACCACAAAAAATATTTTGGGTAAAGGATGTTTATTTTACCTTCTTCTCCCATTTTAAAGATGCGTCTATCTTCTTTTTTGAATAAAAAGCGAACCGTCTCTGATCATAAAACCCACAAAATCAAACAAATTGCTGTGCCTCTTCGTAAGAAAAGCTTAACTTCGTTACCTTTTTATAAATGATTCTTAGCAACGATTAAAAAACAAAAAGTAAAAATATGGAATCAACAATCGTAGAGCAACAAAATCTATTGTCGGATAGAATTCAGAATATGAAGGAGTCGGCAACGCTCAAAATGGCGGCTTTGGGTCGTGAACTAAAAGCCAAAGGAGCCAATATTATTAGCTTGAGTTTGGGAGAGCCTGACTTTGATACTCCTCAACATGTCAAAGACGCTGCTAAAAAAGCTATTGATGATAACTACTCACATTATACGCCTGTACCTGGTTATATGGATTTGCAAGAAGCCATTTGTCATAAATTCAAAAGAGACAACAATCTTGACTATACGCCTGCCCAAATTGTAACTTCGACAGGAGCCAAACAAACCCTTGTAAATTTGATGCTTTGTCTTATCAATCCTGGTGATGAAGCCATCTTACCTGCTCCTTATTGGGTAAGTTATGAAGCTCAAATTTTATTGGCAGGTGGCAGTGTTGTTGGACTTCCAACCAGTATTGAGACCGACTTCAAAGCAACTCCTGAACAATTGGAAGCGGCTATTACCGATAAAACACGGGTATTTTTATTCTCGTCTCCTTGCAATCCATCGGGTTCGGTTTATACCAAAGCAGAATTAGAAGGCTTGGCGGAAGTATTGGCAAAACATGAAAAAATCACCATCGTCGCTGATGAAATCTATGAGCATATCAACTTCACCGATCAACACGCTAGTATCGGAACCATCGAATCGGTCAAAGATAGAGTCGTAACCGTCAATGGATTATCGAAAGGTTTTGCGATGACAGGTTGGAGATTGGGTTATATGGGTGCTCCACTTTGGATTGCCAAAGCATGTAGCAAAATGCAAGGACAATTTACTTCTGCTACTTGTTCGATTACCCAAAGAGCAGCCATTGCAGCATTGGGTGACAACTTAGAGCCTACTTATGCGATGAAAGAGTCTTTCTTGAAACGTCGAGCGTTGATTTTGGAGAAATTGAGAGAGATAGAGGGCTTAGAAGTGAATGAACCACAAGGTGCGTTTTATGTTTTCCCAAGTGCCAAAAGTTTTGTTGGTAAAACAACACCTGATGGTCAAACACTTAATTCGGTTGACGATCTTTGTATGCACATTCTCAATACGGCTCATGTTTCAGTCGTTCCAGGAAGTGCCTTTGGCAACGAAAATTGTTTCCGTATTTCTTATGCTTCTTCTGAGGAGAATCTAATCGAAGCATGTAGTCGCATGAAAGCATGTTTGGGAGCTTTGAAATAAATACAAACAAATAACTATTTGCAGAAACTCGTTAAGTTTTGGAAGCTTAACGAGTTTTTTTAGTACTTGCTTTATTTTTCCAAAGCAAAACAGCATTCATCTGATAAAAATAACTATATTTGTAAAAAAACTAACAATGGAAGAAATACTTTAGACATTATTTGCCAAGCATTTTCACCTTAAAAATCTGTTATCCAACCTTATAAAGCAAGGACATTTATTGCCTAGTTAGGGTATTGTATTGCTCTATTTTCTTCACTCATTTGCCAATCAACAACCTCATTTACTGCTAAAAAATTACATAAGACTTTAATATTTTTACTATACTTTATTTTTGCCAAATATTTGATTTTCAAAAAACTAATCCTAATTTTGGCAAATCATATAATTTCACCTCCATTGTATGACTCAAATCACATTTTGAAAAAAACTACTAAGTAAATACAACAAACTATTTACCTTAATTTATAAGTATTCAATCGCTCCAAATCAATCTCTATGTCAAGCGTTTCTGAAATAGCCAATATTTTTGAAGCATTCCAACAAGTCAATGTACTCATCATTGGCGATGTGATGATTGACCGTTATCTATACGGCTCAAGTAATCGAATATCACCCGAAGCACCTGTTCCTATTTTTGACATAGAAAGAAGTGAAGATATTTTGGGTGGTGCAGCTAATGTGGCTCTAAATGTTAAGAAATTAGGCGGAACTCCTATTTTAGTTTCTGTCGCTGGCAACGACAATGATGGTCAAAAACTCCTTAAACTCCTTCATCAAAAAGAGATCTACTCAACAGGTATTACTTTGGCAGAGGGTCGAAAAACTACTGTTAAAACTCGTGTCATTAATGAAGAGGGAAAGTATCTTCACCGTTTTGACTATGAGATGACTGATGATATTGACGAACGTTTTGAGATCGCACTCATTGATTCTACGGTTGACTTGATTGATGCCAACAAGCCTAGTGTTATTTTACTCCAAGACTACAACAAAGGGGTTTTAACTCACCGACTCATTGCCAATTTCATTCATATTGGCAAACAATTAGATATTCCTGTGGTCGTTGATCCCAAAATCAATAACTTTTTTAACTACAAAGACTGTACACTTTTCAAACCCAATCTTCGAGAAGCTAGTGAAAGTTTAGGCTTAGACTTAACCAATGCACAACCCGATGCGATCCATCAAGCTGCTAGAGAGATTCGTGAACGATTGAACTGTAAGCATGTGGTTCTCACACTTTCCGAACAAGGAATGCTCTTTGATGAAGAAGGAGATAGCGACTGGATGCCTGCTTATGAACGCAATATTGTAGATGTGTCTGGAGCTGGTGATACGGTTGTCAGCGTTTTAGCAATGGGAGTGGCGATGGGTTTAGATTTATTTGCGACTACGGAACTGGCCAATATTGCAGGAGGGTTGGTTTGTGAAAAGCCAGGCGTTTGTCCTATTGATGCTGAAGAGTTGATGGTCGAAGCTGAGCGCATTATGTTTGGAGAGGAAGAGATTTCGGATGAAATAGTAGAGGAAACCCCTATCGTGGAAGAAATACCAACTTCTGATGTACCACCTGATCCAGCACCTCCTATAGAAGAAGATTTAAAAAAAAAGAGTAACTCACCTTATTTGATTGATAAGTCCAAAAATAAAAAGACGGGATAGTTTTTTAGTCCATTGTTATCAGTCGATGGTCCATAGCACAGTTCATTTCATAAAAAAGTTTTAGGAGCGAAGGGTTTATAACTTCGTCGTATTGGAAAGTCCCGCTATCCGTTATTATCATCCTTGTAGAGCAAATTCGTGAATTTGCTCTACAAGGATGATACCACTGCTATCGGGGCTATTTTGCATGGTCTCTACCTCTGATTTTTGTGACTTCATCCTAAAGAATGAAGCTAAACTCATTCATCATTTATAATTCATCATTCACCATTAAAAATCACTCCTGCTCTCCTACAAATTGCATGTCGTGTAATTTTCGATAATATCCTTCCTTTTTCAAAAGTTGTTGATGGTTTCCGATTTCCATAACCTTACCTTTATCCAACACCATAATTTGATCGGCATGTTGGATGGTGGAAAGTCGGTGAGCGATGACGATAGAAGTACGACCTTTCACTAATTTTTCAATCGCATTTTGCACCAAGAGTTCTGTTTCTGTATCAATAGAAGAAGTCGCTTCATCCAGTATCAAAATTCTGGGATCAAATACTAACGTTCTAATAAAAGAAATCAATTGTCGTTGTCCCAATGAGAGGGTTGCCCCTCGTTCCATCACATTGTAATCGTACTGACCAGGCAATTTCATAATAAAATCGTGTGCGCCAACTATTTTGGAGGCTTCATATACTTGTTCTTCTGTTATCTCTGGATTTCTAAGGGTTATATTCTCCATCACTGAACCTGAAAATAAAAAGACATCTTGTAAAACTAGCCCAATATTAGAACGCAAGGATGCCAATTCATAATCCCGAACATCTACTCCATCAATACAGATAGTCCCCTCTTGGATTTCGTAAAAGCGGTTTAAAATGTTGATGACCGAAGATTTACCTGCACCTGTCGCTCCAACGATTGCCATTGTTTGCCCTGCTTCTAGCTCAAAAGAGACATCTCTGATCACCATATCGACCTCATTATAAGCAAACCACACATTTTTAAAACTGATTTGCCCTTTCAAATCCTTTGCCACAATCGTTCCTTCATCGACGATTTTTTCATCAGTTTCCAAGATGGTAAAAACTCTATCCGCTGCGACCAGTCCCATCTGCAATGTATTGAACTTATCCGCCAACATTCGCAAAGGACGAAACAGCATATTGATATAAAGAATAAAGGCAATCAAAATACCCAAAGAAGCTTGGTCTGTCACCACCAAGTTCGCCCCAAACCATACCATCAAGCCCAATGCACTCGCCAAAATGATCTCAATAACAGGAAAAAAGATAGAATAATACCAAATCGCTTTAACATTGGCTTGCTTATGTCCTTCATTGATAACCCGAAACTTTTTTAACTCGGTTTCTTCTGCACTAAAAATTTGGATAATGCTCATCCCTGAAATGCGTTCTTGTAAAAAGGCATTCATTCTGGATACTTCGTTTCTGACGACCTCAAAAGTTTTCTTTACTCCCTCTTTGAATACATAAGTAGCATAGACAAAAAAGGGAAAAGTAGACAAACTAACCAATGTCAATTTCCAATCTGTTGTCAACATAAAAGTCAACACGACAAAGACCGTCAATACATCCGCAATAATGTTGATGATTCCTGCTGCAAAGATGTTGTTGATCGCCTCCACATCGTTGATCGTTCGGGTGGTGGCTGTACCAATGGGGGTATTATCAAAAAAGCGAAGTCGTAAGGAAGCAATGTGTTGAAAAACTCTAACTCTTAAATCTCGAATAATGGATTGTCCCAACCAATTGGAAGAAAATATAAAGAGATAACGACAAACAGCATTCACCATCAAAACAGCGAATAATAATAAGACCATTCGTTGTAGACCTGCACCATCTCCTGTAGCAATCGACCCATCTACCGTTTTTTGGATTAGGTAAGGGGAAAGGGGGGCTAAAACAGCTAAGATAATAGCCAATAAGGTAGTTCCCCAAAATGCTCCTTTAAAGGGTTTTGCCAATGCTAAGACTTTCATAAAAAGAGTGGTGTCTAGCACTTTGTTGGCTAATCGAGCTATGAAACTGGGTTTATGTTGTAAGGTACTGATAAGATTGGATTTTTGGTGATGGGTGACTTTCGGTGCTGTTCGTGCTTTTGGGGACGATGGGACGTTTTTCGGTTCGGTTCGTGCTTTGGGGACGATGGGACGTTTTTCGGTTCTTTTCTTGGTTTGGGGACGGTGGGGCGTTTTCGGTTCTTTTCGTGATGAGTTTTCAATTAGTGGATAAGTCATCGTCTCTTTTCGTCCCCACATGTAAAAAATGAACAGCTCGTCCCTTCGTCCCCACATGTAGAAAATGAACAGTTCGTCCCTTCGTCCCCACATGTAAAAAATGAACAGTTCGTCCCTTC
>JAHDBB010000060.1:0-8467 GCA_020630635.1 Chitinophagales bacterium | reverse complement strand
ATGAACAGTTCGTCCCTTCGTCCCCACATGTAAAAAATGAACAGTTCGTCCCTTCGTCCCCACATGTAAAAAATGAACAGTTCGTCCCTTCATCCCCACATGTAAAAAATGAACAGTTCGTCCCTTTACCTCACTTTTTACACTCACTAAGGAGTCGTGTCCATAACGACCTAGACCTGATAGTAGTGGTATTCGTGTCGCAGCGTCGGCTGCCTAAAACGTTGGCGACACGAATAAGAACGGATAGCAGGGAGACCTGTTGCAACGAAGCACTCGACCTTTCTCTCCTCAAAAAATTAAAGCACAAAGATAACAGTTATTTCTGTTAAAAAGTTTTAAAATAAAAACGACAAACTTCAAGACTTATGGAGAAAAGCACTAATTTTGAACCTCACCATAACCCAGTAATATGAGTAATGAAAAAACCTTGTACCTTTTAGACGGATACGCCCTTATTTATAGAGCTTACTTTGCTTTTATCCGTTCTCCTCGTATGACCTCGACAGGTTTTAATACCTCCGCCATCTTTGGATTTACCAATACCGTAACAGACCTCTTGAAAAATGAACAAATCACGCACTTAGCATTGGTTTTGGATGCAGAAGGGCCCACCAAACGTGCCGAAGAGTTTGAGTTTTATAAAGCCAATCGAGAGGAAATGCCCGAAGAATTACGTCTTTCTATCCCTTATATCAAGAAAATTGCAGAAGGATTTAATATTCCTATCTTATTGAAAGAAGGTTATGAAGCGGATGACATCATTGGGACACTTTCTAAAGATGCTGAAAAGCAAGGCTTCAAGGTATTTATGGTGACACCCGATAAGGATTATGGACAATTGGTCAGCGACAACATTTTTATGTACAAACCAGCAGGCTGGGGAAAGCCTCGCCAAATATTGGGCATTCCCGAAATATTGGAACGTTGGCAAATTGAAAGAGTCGAACAAGTTATCGACATCTTGGGTTTGATGGGCGATTCTTCTGATAATATTCCTGGTATTCCTGGTGTGGGCGAAAAAACCGCTATCAAGTTGCTCAAACAGTTTGATTCTATCGAAAATATTCTCAAAAATACGGATCAAATTAAGGGTAAACTCAAAGAAAAAGTCGAAACGAATCAAGATAAAGCCATCATTTCCAAAAGTCTTGCGACCATCATTTTAGATGTCCCAATTGACTATAACTTTGATGACTTTAAATTGGATGAAATCAATAAAGATGCTCTAAGTGATTTATTCAAAGAGCTAGAATTTAAAAGCATTGGTCAGCGAGTCTTAGGAGATGATTTTGCCATCAATGCTGCGGACAAAGCAAAGGTAAAAGCAAAAGCTAAAAAGAGTAAAAAGGCTGCCAAGACAGGTCAGTTGGATTTATTTGGAACGGCTCCCGAAAATGCCGCACAAGCTGAATTGACCGCCAATATTCAACCTGGCAAAACGATTGATAATACCGACCATGCTTATCATTTGGTGGATACCGAAAAGGCTCAAAAGGATTTACTCAAAACCTTGATGAAACAAAAAGCGGTTTGTTTTGATACGGAAACAACTAGCTTGAATCCTAATGAAACAGAACTAGTGGGCATTGCTTTTGGTTTCAAAACAGGAGAAGCTTATTATGTCCCCATTCCTGAAGACCAAGAAGAAGCAAAAAAAGTGGTTCATCGTTTTGAAAAATTCTTTAGTAGCGATAAAATCAAAAAAATCGGACAAAATCTAAAGTTTGATATGTTGGTCTTGAAATGGTACGACATCGAAGTCAATGGAATGATTGAAGATACCATGATTCAACACTACTTGATTGAACCCGATATGCGACACAACCTTAGCTATTTATCCGAATCCTACTTGGGTTATTCGCCCATTGAGATTGAAACCTTGATTGGGAAAAAGGGTAAAAAGCAAAAAAGTATGCGTCAGATTGAGTTGGAAAAAGTAACAGAATATGCAGGAGAAGATGCCGACCTCACTTGGCAACTCAATGAGCATTTTGCGCCCATTATGAAAAAGCACAACTTCACCGAATTGTACGAAAAAGTAGAAGCGCCACTTATCAAGGTTTTGACCGATATGGAATACGAAGGTGTGGCTTTAGATATTGAGTTTTTACAAAAATATTCGGATGAATTAACCAAAGAAAGTGGACAAATCCAAAAGGACATTTTTAAGTTGGCAGACAACGACGAATTTAATCTGGATTCTCCCAAACAATTAGGTAAGGTTTTATTTGAAGATATGAAGATTCCCTACAAAGGGGCTAAAACCAAAACAGGACAATACTCGACCAATGAAGAAACTTTGCAAAAGTTGGCCAATGACCAACCTATCATTCAAAAGATTTTGGAGTATCGAGGACTGAATAAATTATTAAATACTTATGTGGATGCCTTGCCCAAGTTGGTGAATAATAGAACGGATCGCATTCATTCCAGTTTCAATCAAGCCATCGCTTCCACAGGTCGTTTGAGTTCCTCCAATCCCAATCTCCAAAACATTCCAATTCGTACGGATAGAGGAAAAAAAATCAGAGAAGCATTTATACCCAGAGACAAAGACCATGTTTTACTGGCTGCCGATTATTCGCAAATCGAATTACGGATCATCGCTGAAATCAGTGGAGATGAAGCCATGAAGAATGCGTTTATCAATGGCATTGATATTCATGCAGCAACGGCAGCGAAGGTTTTTGATATTCCTTTGAAGGAAGTGGATAGTGAAAAAAGACGCTATGCCAAGACCGTCAATTTTGGCATCATTTATAGCATCAGTGCCTTTGGCTTATCCCAACGTTTGGGAATTAAACGCAGTGAGGCAGCGGAGTTAATAGAAACTTATTTCAAAGAATATCCCAATATCAAAAAGTATATGGAGGACTCGGTCAAGAAGGCACAAGAAAAAGGATATGCAGAAACAATTTTGGGTCGAAGACGTTACTTACCCAACATTACTTCCAAGAATCACACCGTTCGGAGTTTCGCTGAACGCATTGCGATCAATATGCCGATTCAAGGCTCGGCGGCTGATATGATTAAATTGGCGATGATTGAGGTACATGCGGCTATGAAGAAGGCAAAGATGGAATCGAAAATGATTTTGCAAGTCCATGATGAACTCGTTTTTGATGCTCGAAAGGATGAGTTGGAAGACTTGAAAAAACTGGTCAAAAAGTGTATGGAGTCGGCTATCAAAATGGAAGTTCCGATTGTCGTGGATATGGGTACGGGCGATAACTGGTTGGAGGCGCATTAATTAATTATGAATGATTAATGGTGAATTATAAATGCGGTTCTTTTTGTGTTTTTTTCTTTTTAGGAGCGAAAGATTTGGTGCTTCGTTGTGATGGAAAGTCCCGCTATCCGTTCTTATGAATGCAGCCAACGTTTTACAAAGCTTCACAGCGCATTCATACCACTCCTATCGGGGCTAGATCGTTGCAGTCTCAACCCATCGTAACTGAACGGTTTTAGAATTTAGAGATTAAAAATTAGCATTTAATCCTTTCGGGACTAGTTGGTTATAGACACACCCTTTGATAATGGTACTAAACAATAATAACTGAAATACAATCATTATTTTTATTATTAACCTTAAAACAATATCCTTATGAAAAAGATGCTTATTTGTTGTCTTTTATTATTATCGTCTTCTGTAATCGCTCAATATTCTTGTGATTTATTAAAAAACAGAGAAGACAATATTAGCGGTTTTTGTAAAAAACCAAATGCAAAAGATATAGCCCTATTTGAAAAAGCTCCTGTAGTATTTATCAAAGCAGAAGTACCACAAAATGCTAAAAAATTACCCTTTGAAAAAAGTACTTATTATTTGCCATTAAAAGAAAGCCAACAGTTTGCCATTAGATATAATAAAGCTTTAGAGTCCCTAATGAAAAAATATTACCCTTATGATGTAGATTATAAGGTTCTTACATTGAAAGAATTTAAGGAATTAAAAAGAAAATCAAAGGAAGTCTATGCTTATGTAAAACCCATGAACCATTCATTACTATTTTTTGGTCTAAGTAATAAAAAGTTCTCCATGTATGGTCTTCCTATTGCAGAAGAAATGTATAAGAATACTTCTAACATGGAAGCAGAATTACAATTTATGTTTCATCGACTAGAAAACTTTTTTATTAGAATGAAAAAAGGAAGTTGTTTTAGTGGTTCTGTTGCTGAACTTTGTGCTCAAGAAAGAACAAACCGTCTCAAAAGAGATTATGCTCAAAAAACACTCGTTATCAATAAAAAAGATACTAGAGTTTTTTCTACCGAAGATATAGATAAGCTATTGGATATAGATTTTATTGTTGTAGAACAAGAAGAGTTCGATAAAATTATTATAGAAAAGAATCCTAAATATTGGTATCTTAAAATAATGGTCTATGAGGAATATTATAAATCCGAGTCCCAAAGTGGGAATATAGTATATAAGACAAATTCTAAAAGTACACAGGGTGTTCATTATATTATAGATCCCATTGACGGTACTGCCATGTTTGAGGCAACAGGTTTCGAGCCTTATATTACTCCACCTATGCTTAAACGATATAACGAGGCTCTACAGCTAGAAAAATACTAGTTGGTTGTGGTAGCAATTTCTTATTGGTATACGCATTAGAAACTAATACTTTCAATTGTGTATAATTTATGTGGTTTATTCCTGAAAACAGATGCAATCTGTTCCTACAACATTTGTATATTAATTTTAAAAGTGTATATCAATAGTAGCAGTTTCTTATTACCTACAAGAGATATTAATCGCAATGAAGAAAAAAATCATCTATTTTCTATCCAGTATATTTCCAAAACTATTTACCAATTTAGCCTATCAACAACTGACCAATCCTCAAATCAGAAAATTACGAGAGCATGAGACATTGATTTTAGACCAAGCCACCAAAGAAGATTTTTTATTCAAAGACTTTGTGATCAAAACCTATGTTTGGAATAATACAGGAAAGGAAGTTCTATTGATACATGGCTGGGAAGGTCAAGCAGGCAATTTTGCGGATTTAATAAAAAAGCTATTAGAAAAAAACTTCAAGGTCTATGCCTTTGATGGTCCTTCTCATGGATTTAGTAGTAAAGGAAAAACAAGTCTATTGGAATTCAATGAATTGGTCGGTATTTTGATTAGAAAGTTTGGTGCAAAAAGGCTTATCAGTCATTCCTTTGGCGGAGTAGCAACGACTTATGCTTTGTCTCAAAATACGGATATACTTATCGAAAAATACGCCTTGTTAACGACACCTGATAAATTCACAGAAAGAATAGAAGACGTTGTTCAAGCGGTAGGTATTGCCCCCCAAGTCAAAAAGAACTTAATAGAGCGATTGGAACAAGAATATGATATAAACGTCAATCTCTTAAATGTAAGTGATTTTGTAAAGCAAGCCAATGTAAAAGAATCGTACATTATTCACGACAAAAATGATAAAGTCATCCCTATCCAACAATCAAGAAATGTCCATAAAAACTGGGCGCAATCTACTTTGGAAGAAGTCGAAAATACAGGACATTTCAGAATCCTAAGAACAGAAAAAATTTTGGATAAAGTCGTTCATTTCATAGAATCATAATACCTTAACCCACATTTTCAACCAAATCTAATGAACATCTCTCAATCCCCATTTGGCAAGCTAGAAGACAACACCCCTATTACTGCATTTACACTATCCAACGATCATGGCATCAGCATCGAAATACTGAACTATGGCGGGGTTATTCGTACCTTAAAAATGCCTGACCAACATGGAAACATTGAAGACATTGTTTTAGGTTTTTCCAATATTCAGGCTTACGAAAAAAGTCAGTTTTATTTAGGTGGTATTATTGGGCGATATGCCAATCGAATCAATAAGGGTTTGTTTTATATCGGCAAAAGACCCTATCAATTGAGCGTCAATAGTCAATCCAATCATTTGCATGGTGGAAAGGTGGGTTTAGATAAAGTTGTCTGGAACGCTACCCCTTTTAGTAGTCCTGATAAAGTCGGCTTACATTTACAATATCTTAGCCCACATCTTACTGAAGGCTATCCTGGAAATACAGAAATCGTTGCCTTATATACCTTAAACAACGATAATGTTTTTGAGATCATCTTAAAAGCCATTAGCGACAAAGATACCATCATCAATCTAACCAATCACGCCAGTTTCAATTTATCAGGTAATGTCCGATCCAATATATTAAACCATGAGCTTTCCATCAATTCCTTTAAGTTTTTACATCTCAATAAGCAACAAATTCCAACAGGTAAATTTTATCATGTAAGAAATACCCCTTTTGATTTTAGAGAAGTCAAGTCCATTGGTAAAGATATAAACGAAGAAGATAACCAATTACTCATTGGAAAAGGCTATGACCATTGTATGATTCTCAACGATGATGCACAACTCAAATTTGGAGCATTGTTAAAAGAACCAATTAGTGGACGTAAATTGACCATTTATACGACAAAACCTAGTTTGCAATTTTACACGGGGAACTATCTGGCTGGTATCGTCGGTAAACATAAAAAGGTGTATAAAAAGTATGACTGTGTTTGTTTAGAAGCGCAGCATTATCCCGATAGTCCCAATCATTCCCATTTTCCTTCTACCCTCTTAAAAGCAGGTAGTACTTATCATTCTCAAACCTTATGGAAGTTTGACTTTTGAATAAACAATCAAGCAATTAATTAATACGATTATATCTATGAGCAATCAATATAATTACCCCAAAGGATATTCTCTACTTGAAACAACCTTAAAAGCCAATGAATTTTTAAATAATCCCATCAATTTTGTCAATAAAAGTATGGATAAATTTGGTGAGACTTATACAGCTACGGTTGGAACTAATAAACTTATCTTAACTAAGAATCCCGATTTTATCAATCATGTTTTAAGAAAAAATCACAAGAACTATATGCGCTCCGATATGACTGCCAAACGGGGTGCTCAATTTTTTGGACGAGGCTTACTTTTTTCCAATGGAGATTACTGGTTAAGACAAAGAAGACTCATTCAGCCTGCCTTTCATCGGGATAAACTCAAAGGACTCTATCAAAATATTCAACAAACTATTCAGGATTATTTAGTTGATTTTCCAACAGGTGAAGAGATTGATATTTATCCCCTTATGCATGATTTATCTTTTCGAGTGTTGATCAAGTCTTTATTTGAGATTGAGTTATCCAAAGAAGTGATGGCAGAGTTGAATCAAATATTTGAGGAGCTTTCGGTCTTTTTGATAAAGGATGTAAATATGCCTTTACGAAAGTTGTTTTATCCATTTACAGGAGAAGAGAGAAGTCATTTGAAAAAGGGAAAAAGATTGAGAGAGTTGATACTCAATATCATCAATGAACGCAAAGCAAGTACTGAAGAATTTCATGATATTTTGGCTCTATTGATTCATAGTACATATGAAGATACGGGTGAGTCGATGACAGAAGAACAGTTAATTGATGAAGTACAAATCTTGATCTCGGCAGGTCATGAAACAACTGGCAACACGCTTTCTTGGCTGCTTTATAACTTAGCTTCCAATCCTTCGACTCAACAAAAATTAATCCATTCAATTGATGCCTCTACGGTTGAGGATGTACTAGAAAATGATTATCTTAAAGCGTGTATCAATGAAAGTATGAGATTGTTTACGACTTCTTGGACAACCGAAAGAGTCGCTATGGGAGATGATACTTTTGAATCTTATGCTTATCCCAAAGGAACGGTTGTGGTTCCCTTCTTTTTTGGAGTACATCGAGATCAAAAGCTTTGGGAAGATGCTCTACTTTTTAAACCTGAACGATTTGTTGAGGATAAAAAGTTGGTGAGAGCTAAGAAGTATTTTCCCTTTGGTGCTGGACCTCGCATGTGTATTGGCAATAATTTTGCGCTGGCGGAAATCTCGCATTTTTTATTTTATTTTTTCAAATCATTTAGGATTGAAAAAATAGCATCAACGCCTAAATTGATGCCTTTATTGACGTTGAGACCTGATCAAGTTATTTTGAAAATTGAAAGGCGATAAATCGCTTATTTTGGTTATCAATGCTTTCTGGCTAAGTTTTAAAAGACGAAAGCCCAATCAATAAGTTGGAAATTTTCATATATTACTTATTTGATTGGTACTTCGATATACATTTAAATTCGTTTACTCCTATTTTTTTTCTTTTAGAGACAACCTTCCCAAATTTCTGTCGTTATTATTTCTGACTGACTTGTACAACTTATCTGCAACTCATCTTTATTTTAGAAGATAGGTTCTTGTATTTTCAAAAGTCTGTTTATAAAAGCCCAAGCTATTGTTTGTCAATAAGATATATTCATATTATATCTTTTTGAAAGTTCTAAATTTTAAAATACTGGCTTGTTAGAGGCTAAAACCTTGATGTATATTTGTATTGTTTTCAATGAAGTAAATGATTCAGTAACTATAGGTTGAAACTGTAACCCAATAGCCCCGATAGTAGTGGTAT
>JAHDBB010000692.1 GCA_020630635.1 Chitinophagales bacterium | reverse complement strand
GGTTTACAAAACACCTCACAAAAAATACCATTTTAATCCCAAATTCACGTTAGTAAAGAAAAATCACGATTGTTCTCAAAAAAAGAACTATGAAAGAAAAACAAACCATATCCCGTCGTAATTTTCTCGTCAAAGGAAGCATCAGCACACTCGGTGTATTAGCATTAGGCACATTCGTAGGCTGTGCACCCATCCAAAGAAAGATAGCAGGTTTTGCCAACACAGCCGAGCCACCTTACTTGGGAAATAAAAAAGACCCAATGGTCTGGTTTGAAATCACAAAAAACAACAACGTCATCTTTTACAGTCCCAAAGTAGAAATGGGACAAGGGATCTTCACAGGTTTAGCCCAAATCGTAGCCGACGAATTAGAAGTAAACATCGACCAAGTAATCGTCAAAAATGCGCCATCCACCTATGCACACAGCGATAAAGCAGCTACAGGAGGATCATTATCCATGCTTAGTTTATGGCAACCTTTACGAGAGCTATCAGCGACCATGCGTGAAATGCTCAAAAAACAAGCTGCCAAGAAATTAGGAGTTGAGATAGAGGCTTTATCTATCAAAGATGGAGTCATTTCTACAGCTAGCAAAACCATGACCTATGCCGAAGTAGCCGACGGAGTAAAAAGGTGGTCAATTCCCAAGAAACCTGAACTCAAAGACCCCAAGAAATACAAATATGTGGGAAAACCTGTACCTCGTGTAGACTTAAAAGAAAAAGTATTAGGTACAGCCATTTTCGGGATGGATGCCACTTTCCCCGATATGCTATACGGAGCCTTAGTCTATCCACCTACACTTGAAACCCTCCCCAAAACAGTGGATCTATCTGCTGCGAAAAGAATGCCAGGTGTGGTCAAAGTATTTCATGAAAAGGACTTTATAGGCGTAGCAGCAAAAACTTTCATCGAAGCGGAAAATGCCAAAAAAGCCATTAAAATCGAATGGCTGGAAGGCAAAAAATGGCAACAAGAAGATATTGACCGTATTGTCACAGTTGGAAATGGTGAAGAACATGTTATCCAAAAAGTAGGGAATGCCAAAAGGATTTTAAAAAAGAGTAATGATATTGTAGAGCTACAATTTAGAAGCCCTTTAGGCGCACATGCTCAAATGGAACCTTGTGGAGCAACAGTCTATGTACAAGACGACAAAGTAACAGTACGTATGGCAACACAAGGACCAAGATTATTGGCTTCGTCTATTGCCAAACGTTTAGACTTAAAACCCAAAGATGTCGAATTAACTTCTGAATATTTAGGGGGAGGCTTTGGTAGACGACAACATGACATCAATGCTTTAGCCGCAGCCGTCATGTCCAAAGCAACGGGTAAACCTGTTAAGTGTTTCTTCAATAGACTAGAAGAATTTCAAAACGACCCCATGCGTCCACCCACCCACAATGTCTTACGAGCCAAGTTAACCAATGATGGAAAAATTGAAGCATTTGAACATCAAGTAGCGAGTGGAAAAGTCGTATTTGGTACATCAGGATTCCCACCAATTGTCGAGAAATTAATTGGCGCAGATCCAGGTTCTTGGCGAGGAGGAATGGTACAATATCGTGCTATCCCGAACATCAATACCGTATGTTGGATGAATGATTTACCTTTCCCCACAAGTTCTTGGCGTTCACTAGGCTTGCTAGGAAATACTTTCGCCATTGAAAGTTTTATGGATGAGTTAGCGATCAAAGCCGACAAAGATCCTGTACAATTTCGCCTATCACATATTAACGATGACGAAGCAGGAGAACGTTTAAAAAATACGATAAAAGCGGCGGCTGAAAAGGCAAATTACAGAGATAAAGTTATCAACGGACGAGCAATGGGTTTTGCCTGTTCTACCGATGTCAACACACCCTGCGCCCAAGTGGCAGAAGTCTCCATCGAAAACGATCAAATAAAAGTACACAAAGTTACTTGCGCTATAGATGCAGGTTTAGCAGTAAATCCCGACCAAGTAATTGCACAATGCGAAGGTGCTTTGACAATGGGTTTGAGTGCCTCCATGTATGAACGCATGTACATCAAAGACAACAAAATCCAACCCACAATTTATGGAGCCTATGACATGGCATTAATCAAACATGCCCCCAAAGAAATTGATGTTGTTATATTGGAAGGAACAGGAACACCAGGCGGTATTGGAGAGCCACCCTTAGGACCCATCGGAGCAGCCATCGCCAACGCCGTACGTCGATTAACAGGACAACGCCTCAAAGAATTACCTTTAACCCTCAACCAAGAAGAAGTCTCAATGAGTAAATCATAGTTTAGTAAGAATAGATTACATCTTCGGGTAAGAACCGAAAAAATCCTGAAAATCCCCTAATCCTAAAAATCCTGATTCTAGTCGTATGAAGAGAAAGTCTCCATCCACTTATTATCAAACCGTCTCCAACACCGACCGAATCGCCATATACCGATCCTTATACCGTGTACTATGTTCCTTTTGCAAACGAGCTGCATGTTCCTTAGTATAAGTCTCAAAGTCCTCCATGGAAGGCAACCAATACTGAATTGCATACTTCTCAAAACGGTCATCTCCATCATCAGGCAAAAGTACCCGACAAAGATAATGTTGGGTAAATAAACCCGTTGCCATTACATCAGGGATATGTACCTCCTGCATCCACTTCAACCATTCCTCTTTTATTTTGGGATCTATCAAGACCGTAATATTGTATATAACCATAACAAGATTTTAAGAATTAACAGAAATTTTGGATTAGCAAAACTCTAAATTATTGATTTATAAGTCATTATAATTTTGAAATCGAACTAGAACCGAAAAAGAAGCGTTGGCGATGCTCAATTACTGGTAGCGGGGCGTTGGCTTTGCGAGAGGAACGTATGATTGAGCAA
>JAHDBB010000691.1 GCA_020630635.1 Chitinophagales bacterium | reverse complement strand
AATATGCCCAAATTAGGAAACTACATCTTAGGAAAATGGACCAAAGGAGACGGCAAAGGAAAACCCTTACATAATGCCGTAACGGGAACCATCATCGCCCACGCCACAACGGACGGATTGGACTTTGGAGACATCCTACAATACGGAAGAGAAGTCGGTAATTCCGTCCTTCGCAAAATGACCTTTCAAGAAAGGGGCTTAATGCTCAAACGTTTAGCCCTACACTTACACAGTAAAAAGAATAAGTTTTATCCCATTAGCTACAAAACAGGAGCGACAAAAGTAGATAGTTGGATTGACATAGAAGGAGGAATTGGCAACCTTTTCGCCAACGCAAGTTTAAGAAGACGGCTTAATAATGCGCCATATATGGTCGATGGAGAAAGTATTGATTTGTCAAGAGGTGGTAACTTTATGGGGCATCACATTATGGTTCCCAAACAAGGAGTTGCTGTACATATAAACGCTTTTAACTTTCCAATTTGGGGAATGCTTGAAAAGTGTGCGGTTAATTGGATGGCAGGTGTACCAGCAGTTGTCAAACCGGCAACATTGACCTCTTTTTTGACAGAAGCAATGGTTAAAGAAATCATCAAGTCTAAGATCTTACCAGAAGGAGCTTTGCAGTTGATTTGTGGATCAGCAAGAAGTATATTGGACTATGTAACCTCACAAGATGTCGTCACTTTTACAGGTTCCGCAGACACAGGAAGAATGCTCAAATCCCACGATAATATCATCAATGAATCTGTTCCTTTCAATATGGAAGCCGACTCTTTAAACTGTGCCGTTTTGGGAGAAGATGCAACGCCCGATACCGATGAGTTTAAGTTGTTTATTAAGGAAGTGAGAAAGGAGATAACGGTCAAATGCGGTCAAAAATGTACGGCTATTCGTAGAGTCATTGTTCCAGAAAACTTGGTAGAAGATGTTCAAATTGCTTTGGGACAAGAGCTTCAAAAAACCGTCATTGGAAATCCAAGCAATGAAAAAGTACGAATGGGAGCATTGGCTGGAAAAGTGCAAGTAGAAGAAGTAAAAGAACGAGTTGCTCAATTATCCAAAACGGCTGACATTGTGATTGGGGATTTGGACAAGGTAAAAGTTATTGGAGCAACCAGTAAAAAAGGGGCATTTATGCAACCCATCGTGATGCTCCAAGAAAATCCTTTTAAAAATACGGATGTCCACGAAATAGAGGCATTTGGTCCTGTCTGTACGATTATGCCTTATACAGACTTAAATGAAGCCATTCAACTTTCAAGAATGGGCAAAGGTTCTTTGTGTTGTTCCATTGCGACTTATGATGATGCCATCGCCAAAGAATTTGTTTTGGGAGCGGCGACCCATCACGGAAGGATTTTGGTATTGAATCGGGAATGTGCGAAAGAGAGTACGGGACACGGTTCGCCTCTTCCGATGTTGGTACACGGTGGTCCTGGTCGAGCAGGTGGAGGCGAAGAAATGGGCGGTATGCGAGGCATCAAACACTATATGCAACGTTGTGCGATACAAGGAACTCCGACTACTATCACTAAGATTACGGATATTTATCAACAAGGGGGCAAACAAGAAGAGACACTGATTCATCCTTTTAGAAAACACTTTGAGGAATTAGAAATAGGGGAGACCGTCATCACTCATAAGCATACCGTTTCAGAAGCCGACATCGTGAATTTTGCCAATGTCAGTGGTGATAATTTTTATGCTCATATGGATGCGACTTCTTTGGAAGGAACAACTTTTGAAGGACGAGTCGCTCATGGATATTTTGTTTTATCAAAAGCAGCAGGTTTATTTGTTGATCCAAAGAAAGGTCCAGTCTTACTCAATTATGGATTAGAAGAATGTCGTTTTACCAAGCCTGTTTATCCAGGAATGACCATCGGTGTCAAGTTAACGGTTAAGGAGAAAATCAATCAGGAGCCAAAGGATGAAAATGATATTCCGAAAGGCATCGTTAAGTTTTTTGTAGAGGTCTATGATGAGACAGATGAGATAGTGGCTGTTGCGACTATTCTCACAATGGTCAAGAAATTAGACAAAATTAATAAATAAGATAAAATGAACGGTTCTGTAGATTTACAAATCAACGCAAATATTGCAACCATCACCTTCTTTCATCCTTCACACAATTCCCTGCCAAGCGATATACTGGCAAAGTTAGCGGAGACGATTACCAAAACAGGTGAAATGAATGAAGTCAAAGTCATCATTTTAAAAAGTGGAGGCGATCGGACTTTTTGTGCAGGAGCAAGTTTTGATGAATTAGTGAGCATCGAAGACTTAGAAGTCGGCACCAAGTTTTTTATGGGATTTGCCAATGTCATCAATGCATGTCGAAAATGTCCTAAACTCATTATCGGGCGAGTGCAGGGAAAGGCTGTGGGTGGAGGCGTAGGCGTGGCTGCTTCGACAGACTACTGTTTTGCGACCAAATATGCTGCGGTTAAACTCAGTGAATTGGCGGTGGGTATTGGTCCGTTTGTGGTCGGTCCAGCCGTTGAGCGAAAAATCGGAATGTCGGCTATGTCTCAATTGGCTATAAATGCAACGGAATGGATGCCTGCGACTTGGGCAAGAGATAAGGGACTTTATACACAGGTTTTGGAAAGTGCGGAAGAAATGGATGAGGCAATAAACGCATTAGCCAATCGTCTGGCAAGTTCTAATCCAGAGGCGATGAGACTGCTCAAAAAGATATTTTGGGAAGGGACGGATCATTGGGATTCTCTTTTGGCAGAACGAGCTGCGATGAGTGGTCGATTGGTTTTATCCAAGTATTCCAAAGAGGCGATTATGGCTTTCAAATCAAAGTCATAGATAATGGTAAATTGTGAATGATAAATTATAAATGCGGTTCTTTTGTGATTT
>JAHDBB010000690.1 GCA_020630635.1 Chitinophagales bacterium | reverse complement strand
TAAGAACGGATAGCGGGACTTTCCAATACGACGAAGCAACTTAGCTTTCGCTCCAAAAACAAAAGCAAGAAAAGAATCCAAAAGTCTTCTGTCACTCCAAATTTGTCCCTTTCAATAAAATCCTCCATAACCGACAACAAAGCGTCTAATTATTTGTTCTATATTGTGGAAGAATAGATCACGATATGAAAACCAAAACAAATACCTTGTATAGACGCAAAATAGGCTTAGGAATGGGACTTTTGAGCCTATTTGTGGGGCTTTTGTCCTTGACCATGCCTGATAATACAGCTACTTTTGCCCCTTATCTTAATGGGATTTTCTCGGAACGTGCGCCAGGTGATGCAGGCTCTTGGACGGTGGAAGATGCCTATCCACAAGTCAATATTCCTTCGCCTTTGCGGATGCTTTCTTTGCCTAATACAAATGACTATTTGGTGTTGAGCAAGATAGGAGAAATATGGCAGTTGTCGTTGGAAACACAGGCGAAAAGGTTGGTATTGGACATCAAGGATCGGTCTTTTAAGCTGGGCGAAGCAGGAACGGTTGGGATGGCTTTGCACCCACAATTTGGAGATGTAAATGCACCAGATAAACAACTGATTTTTGTTTTTTATCGGCACAAACCCAACCCCGATGAATGGGATGAAATCGGCTTTAATCGACTCTCTAAATTTACTTGGAATAGTAATACACAAACTTTTGATGCGGATTCTGAAGAGATTTTGATACAGCAATATGATCGAAGTACGTGGCACAATGGGGGAGGGATGTTTTTTGGAAAAGATGGCTTTTTATATTTGGCATTGGGCGATGAAGGAGCAGATGAGTATAAGGCAGTTTCTACACAACGACTTGATGGCGGTTTATTTAGCGGTTTGATACGGATAGATGTGGATAATAATCCAGCCGTCAGTCATCCGATTATTCGACAGCCAATAGCCAATGCTACACCGCCCGACGGCTGGGGTACAACTTTTAGTCAAGGCTATTCGATACCCAATGATAATCCTTGGCTAAGTTCAGAAGGTGACTACTTGGAAGAGTTTTATGCAGTGGGCATTCGTAGCCCTTATTCGACAGTTTATGATCCAATGGATGAACAAATTTGGGTCTTGGATGTAGGATCAGATGTACGGGAAGAAATGAATATCTTGAAGAAGGCGGATAATTTGCAGTGGCCCTATAAAGAAGGCTCACAGGATTCAGAGAGTTTTACCAAACCCAGTCCTTTGATTGGCAATGAACGCACCCCCTTATTTGAGTATGATCGTAGTGTAGGAAGTGCTGTAATTGGTGGAGGTGTTTATCGAGGTCCCATGTTTACCAGTCTTTATGGAAAATATCTTTTTGCCGATTATGTGACAGCGAAGTTAATGGCATTGAACTTTGAAAATATCAATGACATCTATTTTGAAACCCTCATTCCCAACCTAACCAACCTTTCAATTGACCTTCCCGAAAAGCCAGGTATTACAGGCGTTCATATCTTAGACGATGGAAACATCTTATTGACTGTTGTGAGTGGGGAAGACTTTACACAACCAGGTAAAATACTGCGTTTACGACAAACCGAAGTACTGCCTGATCCCCCACAATATTTATCAGCGTTGGGAGTCTTTAAAAACTTGGAAACATTGGAAGTCGAAGAGGGCATTTTACCCTATACCGTTAATTCTCCGCTTTGGTCGGATAGAGCAAAAAAAAGAAGATGGATGGCCATTCCACATCAAGAAACGATTGAGTTTAAAAACTTTGGTAACTGGATTTTTCCAGAAGGAACCGTTTTTATTAAGCACTTTGACTTGCCTTTGACGACAGATCCCGATGGACCTTTGACAAAGTTGGAAACTCGCTTTTTTATTGTGGGGAAAAATGGCAACGCTTATGGTTTGACCTATCAATGGAATGAGGAGGGAACGGATGCTGAATTGTTGAGAGTGGGCGATGCAAAGGAGTTTGATATTACGGAAGGGGGAGAGGTAGTTTTTACCCAACGTTGGGATTATCCAAGTCGTGACCAATGCTTGTCTTGTCATAATCAAAATGCCAATTATGTGTTAGGTGTTAAGACTCATCAGTTAAATGGCGATTTGTTTTATGATGATATGGGAATAAGTATGAATCAATTGGAGTTTTTGAGTGATAAAGGTTTACTGTCTCGAAGTATTGACGATGCCACCAGTTTGAATAAAGCCTATCCGATTGATGACGAAAATATTGATTTGGAACTAAGGATTCGGTCTTACTTAGATGCGAACTGTGCGTCTTGTCATCGTTTGGGTGGAGTCTCGACGGTCAATATGGATTTGCGTTATGAGATCCCTTTACAACTTCAAAATACTATCAATTTTGAGCCTCAAAGTTTGGCATCTGATCCCGATAATTTTCTGATAAAACCAGGCGATCACACCGCTTCAGAACTTTGGCAACGAGATAATAGTATGGATGATAATCGGATGCCACCGCTTTCTCGTAACTTAAAAGATGAAACATATTTGGTTTATTTGGCGGAGTGGATTGATAATTTATCCGAAGATAGTGGGGATAATACCGAGTTTTTTCTTTTCCCCAATCCAGCCGATGAATGGCTTTATGTTCGCTTTAGTGATGACTGGTTATTGCCTGTCGATATTGACATTTATAACTCAAACGGCCAAATTGTATATCAAGTAAGCAATGAGACATCGGTTTTTTATATTGATATTCATCATTTGAAAACGGGAGCGTATATTTTGAAGGCTCGTTCGGGAGAAGATAGCTTGGTTAAACGATTTTTGGTGATTTAAGAATGGTTTTTTTTACATGTTGGGACGAAGGGACGAACTGTTCAGATTTTACATGTTGGGACGAAGGGACGGACTGTTCAGATTTTACATG
>JAHDBB010000059.1 GCA_020630635.1 Chitinophagales bacterium | reverse complement strand
AAATGGGACTAAGAGATTTTTTGATTTTAAGCGGTTCGACGACTCGACGAAAAACAGAGTCATAGCAGGGCTACGACGAGTATTTGCAACTGGTCCGACATCTCGGCCAAAAATCGGAAAATATTGATGTCACATGGAATAAGTTATTTTTGTTGTTTCACTTGATATAGGAGCGAAAGGTTCAATGCTTCGTCGTTACAGCAAGGTCCCGCTATCCGTTCTCATTCGTGTTGCCAACGTTTTAGGTAGCCAACGCTTCCACACGAATACCACTACTATCGGGGCTATTGGGGTACGGTCTAGAACCTATTGAATAGCCAATCATTTATACGCAAAAACAGATAATGTTTGTTCCTATATTCAAGTAGAATAAAAAAATATTCTTGACCTAATCAATCGGATGAGACTTCCTATATTTGGGTAATAATCTGATTGAAGACGACCTATTTTTAAGTTGTTTTGAGAGCTTTGACAGTTCAGAGTAAAGAATACTTATAAATCAAATTTTGATTATAAAATTTTGATTTGTAAATATTTATGATTACTTTAAGCAAAAAAGATTCTGAAATCAAAAAATGAGTTGTTGTTATTAGACTCCTATCCACAAAAAGAAAAGGCAATCTTATTGCTTAAAATCCCTAGTAATCATCTAGGAAATAAATGGACATTTTTCAACTCTAAAGTGGCTCGACGACTCAAAATAGCAAGGCTATTACAAGCCCCTCAACTGATCCAACAGCTTGGGCATCATTGAGAAATAGGGACTCGGACTAGCATACCAGCAAAAACGAACCTCTATTTTTGTTTCATTCTAGACTAATATTCAGTCCAAAATTTCTCAAACTTGGGGTTACCATAAATATTTATTTCTAGTCCTCAAGCACCTTTATCGGTTGCAAATATACTACAAAGCACAAAATTCAGTAAACATCTTCTGAAAGAAAGTAGAATATTTTTTATAATAGCATTACTATTATTCCAAAAAGTAGTCTATATTTGTACTATAATACAACTACCTCACCCAAAAGAACAACTTTTATATGTAACATTAAAACAATTAAACAGTTTTTTTGTTTTAATAAAAGAAATTTTTAAAATATACTTTTACCTAGTTATGTAGGGGGTGCATCCCAAAGTGTCGCATATAAAAAATAGGCATGTATAGATCAAATTAGAACCGAAAAAGAAGCGTTGGCTTGCTAAATTTCGGTAGCGAGGCGGTGGCTTTGCGCTAGGAACATTAAATTTAGCGAGATTTTTGCTTTCTTTTTATCGACTGAAAAAGAAAGGCCCGTCTGGCGAAGACAAGGAAGCAAACAGTCAAAACACACAGAAAACGGTTCTGAAAATGGTCAAATAACAATCAAAAAAATTACTAATGCGACAATCTGGGATGCACCCTATGTAGGAATGGTTTAAAAATGAAAGGAACAACATTGGCAGGAAAAGTAGTCCCCAATTTTTTAAAGGGAATAGAGGCGTTTTCAGTTGTAAACCAACTACCGTTTGCGCCAACTAAAATTCAATTTTAGTAAATTAACAAGTAATACCAAATGATTGTATTTGACTATTTGTTTTATAACGGCATCACCAATTATAAATAGAAAAAGATGAATCAAGAACACAACAAGGGTATTTTTAGTAACCTCAAATATGACATACCTGCCTCTATTATCGTATTTTTAGTGGCAGTTCCATTATGTTTAGGTATTGCTTTGGCATCAGGTGCGCCTCTATTTTCGGGTATTATTGCAGGGATTATTGGTGGAATTGTAGTGGGTGCGTTAAGTGGCTCACAACTAGGGGTAAGTGGTCCAGCAGCAGGTCTAGCCGTAATCGTCCTTACTGCTATCCATGAATTAGGTAGTTTTGAAATATTTTTATTAGCAGTTGTATTGGGAGGGGTTTTCCAGCTACTTTTAGGAATTGCCAGAGCAGGAATTATTGGATACTATTTTCCATCTTCCGTCATCAAAGGGATGCTATCAGGAATTGGTATCATCATATTCCTCAAACAAATCCCTCATGCCGTAGGATATGACAAAGACTATGAAGGCAGTATGGCTTTTATATCAGCCGATGGACACAATACTTTCTCACAACTTTACTACATGTTTGAAGCTGTTAGTCCTGGCGCATTAGTCATTACATCTATATCATTGGTCATCCTCATTTTATGGGAACAACCTTTTATGAAAAAAATCAGACTTTTTCAATTGGTACAAGCTCCATTGATTGTAGTTGGATTGGGTATTGCCTTAAATTTACTATTTCAAGGGATGCCAGAATGGGCATTGAGACCTGACCAAACGGTTGCGATCCCTGTTCCTGAAACACTTGGAGGATTCTTTGACCAGTTTACGTTCCCTGACTTTAGTGCCATTGGAAACTATAGTATTTGGGTCACAGGCTTAACTTTAGCCATTGTCGCCAGTTTAGAAACCTTACTTTGTTTGGAAGCAACTGACAAGTTAGACCCTTTCAAAAGAGTTACACCAGCCAATCAAGAATTGAAAGCACAAGGAATTGGTAATATTATCTCTGGTCTTATCGGAGGTTTACCTATTACACAAGTAATCGTGAGAAGTTCAACTAACATCCAATCAGGTGGACGTACTAAAATGGCAGCAATCCTTCACGGATTTGTATTATTGGGTTGTGCCATGATCATTCCTGCCGTTCTTAACCTTATTCCTTTAGCAAGTTTGGCAGCCATCTTATTCTTGGTAGGTTACAAACTAGCTAAACCTTCTTTATTCCGCAAAATGTATAAGATGGGGCAAAGACACTTTGTACCTTTCATTGTAACCATCTTAGGTATCGTATTTACAGATTTATTAATGGGAATCGGACTCGGTTTATTAGTGGCGATCTTCTATATTCTTTACAATAACTACAAAAAGCCTTTCTTGTTTGAATCTGATAAGCACATACAAGATGGGGTGATTCGATTGGAGTTAGCTGAGGATGTAACTTTCATTAATAAAGCGAGTATCCAACGTACATTGAACCAAATCCCTGATGGAACGAAGGTGATTATTGATGCTTCAAATTCGCTTCACATCGACGAAGATGTGGTGGAAATCATTGAAGAGTTTCAGACCAATGCAGTTTATAGAGATATTGAGTTGGAATTGATAGAGTTGGAATCAGTACATGTTCCGAATCAAATGAAAGGGATCGAACATGCCTTGTTGAATGATCTTCCTAAAAGACCAAAAACTAAGAAGGGTAATGTAACCAGTAAAAGTCCTATCAGTAGTTGATAGTTGACATCTGAAAAAGTGAGGGCTACCCGTCTAAAGTTGCCACAATTATTGTTCTTTACAATCGAAGAAAAAATATATCGCTTCAATCGGATTGCTACCCACGCCAAGTAGAGGCAATCCGATTGATAAGGAGAAAGGAGGATAACCAAAAGTGAGTTAGGAGACGATGATTTTCAAGAAGTTGTGTCTATAGAAAATAGCCCCGATAGGAGTGGTATTCGTGTTAAAGCGTTGGCTGCCTAAAACTAGGCAACACGAATAAGAACGGATAGCGGGACTTTCCTACACGACGAAGCTTTTAAACTTTCGCTCCAAATCTAAAAAAGGGCAAAAATTTGAAAAAAAATGAGCAAATACTTTCGATTTTTTTGAAAAAAATGTATCTTTGCATTCGCTTTTTTGATAAAGCTGGCTGGTGCGGTAGCTCAGTTGGTAGAGCAATGGACTGAAAATCCATGTGTCGGCGGTTCGACCCCGCCCCACACCACAAAAAAAGCCTGTTCGTCATTCGATGAACAGGCTTTTTTGTTTTTGTAATCAACTCTTACTCAAAATCGTAGGTAAGCGTCAGGTTTTTGAAAATGTCCTCCTCTATCATCTTGTCGAAGCGTTTTTTGATAGCCAAAAACTCTTTGTCCTCTTTTTTGACATCAGCACCTGTAACCGTATAATGTACCAAAAGATTATGAATTTTGACATTATTGGTTTTTTCTTCTAGATTTTTAAAATTTCCTATCTCAATAATTTTTTTAGCCTCTTGTCTTTCTTCCTCAGATAAGTCTTCAAAAAAAGTTTGTTCCCATTTAGCAGTCAGTCCTAAGTCTTCAAAAAATTTTCGATAGACAATATAACTGACAGGCATATAGAGAATCTTGAAAAACTCTTCTTCATTTTTGCCAAAAGCCTTTTCAAAAAACTCTCTACTAGGCGCAACAATGCCTCTTGTAACATTGACAATAGACTGAATGGCTCTGGTATATTGGAGATTCCAATGTTTTCCTGTATAAGTTCTTCTAGTTGCTTCTTCTCCATAAAGAGGGATGTACTTCATAGGAAAAGAATAAATGCGTAGTCCTAATTTTTCTCCTAATTCTACATTGATTTTTAGACGATGATAGAGGTCAATGGGTTTATCTGTAAAATTGTATAAGATATAATTAGAGAGTTCTTCTATCTTGTACTTAGCCGCTAACTCTACCGCCTTGATGTATTTTTTTTTCAAGCCAATATAATCAAAAGCAATCCGTAAAGGTCGAATAGGAATTTCTGACATCAACTTCATAAACTCATCTGTCACATAACGACAATCCGTTCCTTGATTAAAATCAACATAACGTTTAACGGCTTTATTGATCCTGTACTTTTCATAAATATCTGCTATAAGAGGATATGCTTTTAGTATATTTTCTTTACTAATACTTCTAATATCTGTCAAATCATATTCCTGTAAAATTTTTAGATAACTAGTTTTTGCAATTTGAGCTTTATTGATTTTTGGAAAATAAAGACTATGAAGTAGCTTATAAGCTCGTCTGAGGTAAGCCCTATCATTCCAATTTTCTTTCAAGTTTTTAATAGCAATCTCTAATTGGTTGGGTTCGACATATTTTTCATCCTTTCCAAATCCCAAATCCTTAATTTCTTGAATGACTTCTGCAAATTTGGGCGAGGCAAGAACATTGTTGTCCATCAATAACAAATTGCGTTGGTCTCCAAATCGCTCTTTGATGGCGTTGAATTTGTCGATACTTTCTACCTTAGCTTTGTAAACAGGCTCTAACTTGGGGACTGCACAAAAAGAACACTTCCGAGTACAGCCTTTGGTCATAAAAGTAAAATAGGCACTTCCTGTTGGGTACTCATAATCTATTTCGTACAAAATCGAATAGTCTAAAGGTAGTTCATCAATAATGACTTTGCTTCTCTTATCTAAAATACCTGGTTTGTCCAACAATCCTTTGAAGGGTGTGATCCCTGTTGCTTCTTCCAATAATTCGGGGATCAAGGTGGCTGCTACGCCTCCTACCCACAAGTCTTTTTCTTTTTTGACCAAACGCTTTGCCTCATTGATGGTTTTGACTGTTATATCAAAATAAAAGGTAAAAAGTGTAGTTACATAAACTTTGTCAAACTTATTGTACTCGTAAAAATGCTCCCTGAAAAAGTAGTTACGGTAGTAGTCTAAAGCACTTTGTAATAATGGCTCATTGGAGGAACTTTCAAAGAGGTTTTGGTCAAATAAAGTGATGGTTCGTTTACTAATATATTCTTTGATGTCTTCGTAAGATTTTCGCCAGTTTTGACTATCATCAATTTTGAGAAGTCGTTCTATACATTCATCTACCACATTGTCAAGTACAAAGTCTTTGAGGTCTCCTTTGAAGAATCGCACATTGTCGCCTAGATTTCGGTGATAAGTGGCGATTTTCATTAAGCCGATGGGCGGGTATTTGTTTTTGTAGTTGGGTTCGAGGAGGAGTATGTTTTTTTTCCGTCTTTTGCTCATGTTAGTTTTCCTTATATTTTAATTTCCAAATCTTTTATCTCGCTAAAGTTAGGGCGAAGGAGTTATAAAAGCAAGGAATTGGGCTAGAAAATAATCGAAATGCCTATTGGTTGGTATGTGAAGTTTTTTCTTTTTGGAGAGAACTATTTTGAAAAGTCCATAGTTTTTCAGTCCGTAGTCGATAGAGAGGTTCATTTCATGATTTTTTCTTTTTGGAGAGAACGGACAGTCTTTCATCGCAACGGGTCTCCCTGCTATCCGCTATTATGGTTGAAGCTTCGCTCTACCGCAAGTTTTTTCAACTTGTGGTAAGAAGCCAAGCTCTTCACCATAGTCGCTGCTATCAGGTCTAGTTGGGTTAGGACAGTCCCCCTTACCCTTCAGTAAATTTGACAACTTTGGTTCAGTTTTTACATGAAAGTCGTCGAATTACTGGTCGTTTGGTGCCACAGTTTGTGAGAAGTCGAGACCGCAACGATCTAGCCTCGATAGTAGTGGTATTCGTGTCGAAGCGTTGGCTTAGAAAAACATAGCCACACGAATGAGAACGAATAGCGAGACTTTCTAATACAACGAAGCACTAGAAGTTCGCTCCAAAAAAGAAAAAACTTTACTTCATTCTTTAGGATGAAGCCACGAAACGAACCAAAAGCCACAGAGAAAACTCATTTACTTCATTCTTTAGGATGAAGCCACAAAACGAACCGAAAATCACCAATTACTGAAACGCCTCCTTAATTTTTTCGATCAAATTAGCAGACAGTCTCCTATCGACCAAAACCGTATCAATAATATCAAAAACCTTTTGTAATACCTCCTTGCCATTTTCATTGACATCCAAATCATCCACCACCAATTTTACCTCTTGTTGTGGCTTAATTTTAGGAACTTTGACTTGTGCTACCTTCGTCTTTTTGTTCTTAATAATTTTCTCAAAGATTTGCATTTTAGGCGTTTCATCTTCTTCCTTCAATGTCTTTGTATAACGGGTCAATTTGCGCTCTGCCTTTATTGCTTCCTCTTTCGCTCTTTCTATTTTTTCCTCATAATCCTCTGCCTCTTTTGTACTGGTAAAACCTTTCTTTTGTTTGGTTTTAAACTCCTTTTTGACTTCTTCTAAACGACTAATTCTTTTTTGTGCGCTACGAGCATCAGACGCAAAATGATAAAGATCGTACAGTTTTTTTTGAAAGAGGTTTTTCAGTTCTTTTTCAAAAGCAAAAAGTATATCATTGGGCATAAAATAGTCTCGGCGGCTATTGGGCAAAAGGTGCTGATGACAAGCATGTATCTCTCCAAAGAAATAGTAATTGCCTCGATGTTCTTTGTGAAACCTTACCAGCGTTTGTTCATCGCCGATTTGAATATTGCTTTTTCTCAAACGAAGCCCTCTCGAAATATTTTCTCTTGGAATGACACCAGGAAATTGAGAAATGCTATACCAACCCCACGCCAACAACTTGTTTTTATGATGAAACTCAAAAACTTCTACTTTAAATATCTCATCAATTCCTTTACGACTATTTCCTTCACCTTTATACACTTTTGAGGTATAAGCTTTTTCAATCGGATTGTTATTAAGATAAATGTTATATTCATCTATGGTGGTTTCTGCTTCGTCTAAATATTCATAAATTTCATTGGCAAATTGATTGAATCCTCGATTGAAAGGAACAGGAGCAACCATTTGAAGATAGGTTTCGACTTGTTTTTTATCTAGCAAATCTGCTTTGCTGACATTTTGTAAAGTGACCTTGAAATAGTGTTTGTCTTCTTCCTCATAACTTACGGTAAACGCTGTTATCTGGTCAATGACTTTACTCGCACTAATTTTGACATCGGGATTACTGGCAATGGCTCGCAAATCTTTTCCACTCCAGCTCATAGTTGTTTTGGTCGGTTCTCCCAAATAAGACGTTTCAAAAACCAACTCATCACAATAAGCCAAACCACCTAACCGCCCAATACCTCTAAAGCCTTTATCAATTCCCCGTCTTTTGGTAGAAGTCGCCACATTACGAAGAATTTCGACCACCTTACTTTGTTCTATTCCAGTTGCATTGTCTTCAAATGTAATTGTTTTTTTGCTCTTATTAATTTCGATTTCAATAAAGCCCTCGTCTTTATTTTGAAGAATCCCTAACTCTACAGCTTTATCAATTTGGTCTGCTGCATTTTGAATATACTCTCTATAAATCGGCATCGCTTCTTCATACATTCCAATCGTTAAACTCTCGATCACATTTTTTCCGATAATGGTTTCTTGATCTAATCCTTCAAGTTTCGTATATTTTTTAACTACCTTTTTCTTAGCCATTTTTAAATTGTTTGTAAACTGGTTTAGGAAATTTGATGTTCAATAAAGAACGAAATACAGGGTTTTCAATAATGTACTCTCCTTGTTTTAGGCGAGTCATCATATTTTTATATACTTGTGGAACAAACCGATAATCGCTTTTAGAAATTTCAATCGCATTGGTTCGTCCATAAGCGTGGGTAGAACAATTGCCTTTGACCCGATTATGAATAGCACTTTTAAACTGTTCTGCCGAAAAAAGGACAATTCCTAGAGAACGTCCTCTTTCTGTAATATCAATAATCTGTTTTAAAACAGGGGAAGTTTTTGGCACATCATTGGAAGCGTATTTGTTCAATTCATCGACAAAGATAACAATTTTGGAAGGGATATCTTCGGGTTCTCGTTCATCGGATTGCCCCAATTTTAATTCATAAATATTGCGGATGACATTGCCGAATACAAAGGCTTGCATATCTTCTGATAACTTAGCAATATCAATGACCAACATTTCGTTTTTTTCGATTTGGTTAATTGCTTCTTCTAATCGAATTTCGTTTTTAGTTTTATCGGCTCTCGCAGCAAACATCGGATTGGTGATGGCTTTATTGGCAACCCGTTTAAATTTACGCCAACTTACCACTTTAATTTCATTGCCTCTTTCGCTCTTTCCACTTGCTTGGTCACTCAACTCTCTCGTAAATTCTCGCCAATTGCGAATGCCTCTAAATCCACCTTGTTCGCTCAAAATGTAGTTGAGGATACTATCCATCGTGCCTGTAGAATCCTCAATATTGGCAAAAAACAATTCTAAACTTTCTTTGTCATGTTCAAAAATGTATTTGTACTTAAACGCTTTACTTTGGTCCATCTGTTCATTTACATCAGACCGTTGTGCATAGCTATTGATCTCACCTGCTTTGCCATAAGGATAAAAGTACTTTACATTTTCAAAAGGCGTGGGTTCAATATCCAACATTTCATAGATTTCAGCATCTTTTTCGGTCAAATCTCGGTTGGGTTCATCTATCGCCAATAAATCTCGTCCTTTGACATTAAACAACACAAAAGCGATACTATCTTCTTTGCGCTCTCCGATATTATTTAAAAACTTTTGCTGAAGGGCTTTCAGCAAAAACATGGTATAAGAGGTCTTGGCTGCCAAACCTGAAATTCCTGAAATATTGAGGTGTGCGCCTTCTGGACCCACCAAAAATTTGGAATTGAGATGGATCGGAATACGGACGCTTTTTTCTTCTCCGTCATACATTGCCAAATAGCCACAAGGCAAAGGATTTTTGATATTGTGCAAACCCAATGCTTGTTTTATCTCCTGTTTATTCGCCAAACTCACTTGGCTTCCATGTCGTACAGGTGTATAAATATTTTGGGTATTTCCAACCACTTTGGCTTTGACATAATTCATTCCCAAACGTTGCATATTGGGCGCAGTCTCTACATCTCCAAAGTCATTGGAAATGTAACTGCTAATAGAACTAACCGCATCTGTAATATGGGAAATAGACTCTACCACTCCAAAGGTTGTGGATGCTGCATTTGCTCGTCCTACATGGGTTACTTTGACCACATCAAAAGGACTCAATATCCGATCACTGTGTGTCCAAAAATAAAACTCATCAATGGTGGTGGGAGCTTTTTCAGTAGCCACAACTTTCCCAATTATCATATATCTTTTCTTTGAATCTCAAACTACAAATTTAGCAATAAAACCATCAAATCCAACTATTCATATTGAGGTTTTTTAGTTTGTAGACGTTCTTATGGTTGTTTTTGGAGCGAAAGGATGTGATTTTTAGTAACGAGTGGATTGTGACGGGTGACTTTCGGTACGTTTTCTGGCTTCATCCTAAAGAAGGAAGTAAAGGGTTTTTCTTGGTGACTTTTCGGTTCTCTCGTGGCTTCATCCTAAAGAATGAAGTAAAGGTTCTTCTGTTCAAGAAAATTCTTGAATTTACTTTACTTTGTTTGGAGCGAACAGTTTGGTGCGCTGTCGTATTGGAAAGTCTCGCTATTCGTTCTTATTCGTGTGGCTATGTTTTTCTAAGCCAATGCTTCTACACGAATACCACTGCTATCGAGGCTATTTTGCATGGTCTCGACTTCTCATAAACTGTGACACAAAACGAACAGTAATTTGACAACTTTCATGTAAAAAAGGAACCAAAGTTGTCAAATTTTCAGAAGGGCTATGGTGCTGTCCTCAACCAATTAGACCCGATAGTAGCGGCTATGGTGAAGAGCTTGGCTTCTTACCACAAGTTGAAAAAACTTGCGGTAGAGCGAAGCTTCACCATAATAGCGGATAGAGCGAAGCTTCACCATAATAGCGGATAGCGGGGAGACCCGTTGCGATGAAAGATCATCCTTTCTCTCCTAAAGAAATAACATCAAAACAAATTGATAAAAAAGGCATCGCTAATATATTGGCTTTTGATAAATTTTTCGGTAAGATAAACAGGATAAAGATGATTGGCCCAACGTCTATCCTTGCCATAACAACTCGGATTGCGTTCATTGATAAGATTCGCACTAATTTCATCAATTTCACTACTTTCCAGACCTTGCATTTGTTCCTTCTCTGTCACTAATATTTTTTCAACTTTTACGACTCCACTAAAAGGGCTTTGCGTACGATGTTGTGCCTGTAAACGCAAGTACCAAACACTAAAAAGTACATTTTGAAACTGGTATTTATAAGCAGGAGTTCGATAAAACAAGGGCATATCGGCAATCTCTTTGGCTATATTTTGACCTCGATTATTTTTGCATAATTCTGGGTTAAACGCTTTAGAGACACCGACTACCGACCGATAATTATTTTTAATCGCATGCCATTTAAAATCTTCTTGGCTTCGTTCTTCCGAATATTCCAAAGACCCATCTTTCAATAAGTAAGTATTTCGATTAAGTTTTCGACTTCTTGCCAACTCTCTTACAATCTTTTTTTCCAAATCCATCATCTTGTTCTGAATCCGTGCGATGCCTCTGTTCTCGTAAGTTTTACCTGGCTCCAACTGTCTATCAGAATACGCCAAAATTTCTGTAAAGTGTAGTTGGTTTTTCTTTAAAATAGGAAGCTGATTCAAATAATCCAGAATCTCATAAAAAAAATGGATATTAGGGTCCATATCTTTGTCTGCACACATCGGCAAAGCTAACACCAAATGCTTTTCTAGCATTTCATTTTTAAAACTATCTGCTGTCGGACGATAACAACATCCTACTCCCACTTGTCCTGCTACAATGGGATAAATGCGTTTATCGTAAGCAATATCATCTACCTTATACGTTTTACGAGACCCATCCAAAAAGTACTTAAAGAGTAATCGTCCAGATTGATTAATATCTTTTGCTTTTTGTTCCATGCTAATTGACTGAACGATACTTTTATCAGTCTCTCCATTTCTATCCCTTTTAAAAATAATATTCGACTTATCATCATACACAAAAGATGGAGCTGTATCATTTTTTTCAAAGCGATATTTAAAGGATTTATATGCCTGTCCTCCTGTGTTGTCTGCTATAAAATCAAGAACTTTAGTCATTCAGTAAGTTTAGTGAAGCAACTAAAATAAGTTATTCCATGTGACATCAATATTTTCCGATTCTCAACATCAAAAATACTCGTCGTAGCCCTGCTATGACTGCGTTTTTTTCTTTGATAATCAAAAAATCTTTTAGTCTCATTTTGGAATACTTTATTTCTGCTACTTCACTTATTAAATAATTTTTGTTGGATTCCTTTCTCTTCTGCTTTTATCTTAAAAGTCTCCCGATGATGTGGAGTCAATCCATATGCTCTTACTGCTTCTCTATGTGCTTTGGTCGGATAACCTTTGTTGGTGAGCCAATCATACTGTGAAAACTTTTGGTGTATCTTCTTCATGTATTCATCTCTCGCTGTTTTAGCCAATACCGAAGCCGCTGCAATTGCTGCAATCTTTCCATCGCCTTTAATAATACATTCGTAAGGAATTTTTTTATAGGGCTTAAAACGATTGCCATCCACCAAAATCTTTTGTGGGACTATTCCCAACTTTCCGACGGCTTGTTGCATCGCTAAAATAGAAGCATTCAAAATATTGATTTTATCAATTTTTTTGGGAGACACAAATGCGACTCCCCAAACAACGGCTTCTTCTTTGATGAGTTCCCGGAGGAAATCTCTCGCCTTTTCATTCATCTTTTTGGAATCTTGCAACATGGGATGATAAAAGTCTTTGGGCAATATAACGGCTCCTGCTACGACAGGACCAGCGAGACAGCCTCGTCCTGCTTCATCACAGCCCACTTCTATCAGGTTTTTATCTAAGTACGGTTTTAGCAAAATAATAAATTTGAAAGATGACTAAAATTATAAATAGTGTTCTACAAACTGATAAAGGTTAAAATCAGTATCTAAATGTTCTTGGTTGATCCTGCCAAATATCGCTTGTTGATCTACATCTGCCATTCTTTTTTTCTGGATAATTTTAAGGGCTTTTTGGGTAAGGAGAAAAGGTTTTTTACTAGATTTTTCTTGGACTTGATGGTGGGCATTGATTTGTTCTAGCAATTCCGAAAGACCTTCTTTTTGAGTAGCGATGGTTTTCAATACGGGCGTATTCCACTCGCTCAAAGGACGTTCATGAATCAGTTTTTGAAGGTTGTGAACAAAACGATTGGCTTCGGCTCGGTCTGCTTTATTGACGACAAAAATATCGGCGATTTCCATTAAGCCCGCTTTCATCGTTTGTATCTCGTCTCCTGCTTCGGGAACCAATACGACAACGGTTGTGTCGGCTAATCCTGCAATTTCGACTTCTGATTGTCCAACGCCTACGGTCTCTAAAAAAATGTAGTCAAAGTCAGATGCTCGTACGACATCTACTATTTCGATGATTTTGTCCGATAAACCTCCTAATGAACCTCTGGAAGCAACCGAACGAATATATACATTAGGATTTTCATAGAAAGCATTTAATCGTATCCGATCTCCTAATAAGGCTCCATAATTGAAAGGAGAAGTGGGATCAACTGCAATAATGGCAATGCGTTTTTCTTCTAAATTGATTTGATGTAAAAGGGCGTTGAGTAAGGTGCTTTTGCCTGCCCCTGGTGGTCCTGTAATGCCAACAACTGGTGTTTTTTGGTCAAAGCGTAGGTTTTTGAGGATGTCTTGGTAGGGTTCGACTTCATTTTCGACGACGGAAATGGTGCGGGCTAAGGTGCGGATTTTTTGAAGGTGGGCGGCTGGCATTGGGTTGGTTTTTAATGAATTTTATCTTTCATCCTTTATCCAATCTTCAATTCAAATACTTAATCAAAATCTTCTATTTTTCGAGTAAATTTTCGAGATTCTTTAATTTCTTTTATCAACTCTTCCGCTGTTTTTTCAGTGTTAAATGCACCAAATAAATGTCTAAAAGACTTTTTCTCTTCTTTTTTAGTGGATGACTCTTTCATTGAAGCAGATAGTTTAGAAATTAACTCTAACTTGCTATTGGTATCCAAATGATTGATTAGACTCAAATAACTATCTATCAATTTTCTATTAAAATCATGCATTAGAATACACTTTTAAAGGTAAAAGATGTACTGCGAAATTAGTGAACTTATTGGTGAAAAACAAAAGTATGTTTTTATCCAGTAATACGCTTTTAAAAACTACCCAGTTTAGAAACTACAAGGCATAGACCTCAACGATCTAGCCCTGATAGTAGTGGTATCACCGTATTGGCTTGGCACCACAAGTCGAAAAGACTTGCGGTAGAGCTTGGCTGCGGTGATAAGAACGGATAGCAGGACTTTCCATTACGACAAGGCAACATCCATTCGCTCCTAAAAATAGAAACTTAAATCCAATATAAGCACACGACTCCCATTAACTTATGGAGTGAACCCAAAAGTAGGAATATACCAAATCTATTCAAGTAGATAAAGTGAATTATCAACCTGTTGAGATAATATACCTCTCCTGTTTTCCACGCATTCTTATTGCTAGCAAGAATACATGAAGGGAAAATATGTCAGGAAAATTGGTTTAGGAAAGAAGCTGTTGGATTACTTAAACAGTTGGGATTTACTGCCGCTCTTGATACTGGAACGTATGTTGGATAGAAGATTGGGAGATGGGGCGATTTTTCTTACTTTCTTTTGCAGAAAAACTCTAAAACTTTTCTCACGTTGATATTTGGCTGAACATCGTGGACAACCTTGAATTTGTTGTAAAAAACGACCTTGCATAGGTCCATTAATTTCTCCGTCGAGTACTGCCGGTATCTGCTTCTCGCAGTCGGTGCAGTTGTGTGTGAATCTGCCGTTCATAGCAATATGTATTTGTATTATAACCAAAAATGAAGGCAAAGGGTGATTATTAGATGAGTGTATGATATTTCTCACCCTTTGCCATTATTGATGTACGCTATTCATCTACAGGGTCTATATCGTACCCTCGTTGTTTAGCGTAATTAATTAATTTATCTTTTAGCATGTTTCTGGCACGGTGCAATCGAGAGCGTACCGTTCCTATTGGAATGCCGATGATGCTTGCCATTTCTTCATAGGTAAAACCTTGTAAGTCGCATAATATCACAACTGTGCGAAAATCCACAGGCAAGCTTTCGAGAGCCGTTGTTACTTGGTCTCCGAGCATTCCTTGAAAAATATCCTCACGTAAGTCTAAGTAACCTACATAATGGGTATCTTCCGAATTATGATAACTCACAATATCCTCAAAATCAACCTTATAAGGGCGTTTTGACTTCTTGCGATATTCATTTATAAAAGCATTTTTCAATATCTTAAACAACCATGCCTTAGCATTAGTTCCTTTTTTGTAAGATTCTATGAAACGATATGCTTTTACGAGTGCATCTTGTACCAGATCCTCTGCATCTTCTTGGTTGTAAGTAAGATGGTAGGCAAAATTGTACAATGCATCAAGATGGGGAACAAATTCCTCATCAAATACCTTATTTTTTTGTTCTTCTGTCAGCTCAATCTTTTTAAGGGTCTCTTCCATATAATTTAGCGTCAGTTATTTAGAAGCAAATAGTCAAATAAGTTACCCAATTTATACTAAAATATTTTGTGTGTTTCTCAATAGCAATGGTACAACTTAAACTATATTTGCTTGGGTTAAGTTAATGAAAAACAGGCGTTTTGTTAGGTCTCCCAGCTTGGTTTCCATACCTTTTGCGATTGCTTGGTGAACGTGAAAGTCGATATTCACAAGCTCAGAAAACAATAACAGACATCTAAAACCCCAGATTAAATAGCATAAATGCAAAGTCGAATATGGAATTTTATTTGGTGAAAGGCAATGGTTTTAGTAGTAGTAAGGAATGAAACAAAAATAAATATTCATTTTCTGCGTCAATATTTTCCAATCTATGGCGTTGAAAAGCCTCGTAATAGCCCTGCTATTCCTACGTTTTTCGCCTTATAGAATTAAAAAATCTTTTTGCTGAAGCAATGAATATTTATTTCTTATCCATTCCAAAAGTATAAAAATAACAAAAATTTTATGATTTAGACAAGTCTTTTTACGAAAAAAGCCACTTTTGTTGAGTTTTACTACGTTATAATAGAGCTTATTTTAGTCAAATTTATTTCTTTTAGGAGCGAATGGTTGGGTGCTTCGTCGTCATAGAAAGTCCCGCTATCCGTTCTTATCGCCTTCGCCTTTCCACAACCCACGCCCACACACAACAGGCGATACCACTTCTATCGGGGCTAGTTGGTTAAGGTCTCAACGTCAATAAAACGTCCTTTGTATCTTGTCTGCTTCATCCTAAAGAATGAAGCAAAAATATATTTTCATCTTTGATTAAAGTCTAAAAAATGAACCCCAATCCGCTATCTAATTATCACTTATCACTCAAAAATCTCTGGATTTTCCCCATTCTATTCTTTGTTGGATTACAAGGACAAAATCCATTCCATTTTAATCCTGATATAGTGGTTTCACAAGATGACGCTGCTTTACCATTAGCTTGGGCAGGCGGTTTGGACAATCCCCAATTTTCAGAGATCGACTTTAATCAAGATGGCGTTTTAGACCTTTTTATATTTGACAGAGCCAGTGATAGTTTTCTCACCCTTCTTTATCAAAACGATGCCTATCAATATGCCCCACAATATGAGCGAGTCTTTCCGATTTTACAAAACTGGTGCTTATTGCGAGACTACAACAATGATGGCTTACCCGATATTTTCACCTTCAACAATGGTTTTCAAGTTTATCAATCGTCTTTGAATGGAGGAGAATGGAGTTTTGAGTTGGTTAAAGACAGGCTTCGTTATGGAAGTGATGACAAGTTGATTTATGCTTCCAATATTGATATTCCAGCGATCGTGGATGTGGATGGCGATAGCGACTTAGACTTATTGACCTTTGACTTTGCAGGTTCTTACCTCCAATTTTATGCCAACCAATCCCAAGAATTGTATGGTCACAATGACTCGCTTATTTTTGAGGAAGAACAAGAATGTTGGGGCTACTTTCTGGAAAATCTGTCGGGTGGTATCGAACTCAATGCTTGTGATGTGGGTAAAACAGAAGCTACTTTACATTCAGGCTCTACGATTTTAACTTTTGATGTCGAGGGAGATGGTGATTTAGACTTATTATTGGGCGATGTATCGGATTCAACTTTGACTTTTTTACTCAATGGAGGTGATAGTCAAACGGCTAATATGACGAATCTAATTCCCAATTATTTGGGGCAAGAGACGTATATTTTTCCTGCTGCTTTTTTGATTGATTACAACCATGATGGAAAACAAGATTTGCTCACAGCTCCTAATGATGAAATCTTTTTTGAGAATAATATACAAATAGATGCTTTTGAAAACGAAGCAGATACAGGTTTTGACTTTGATTTTAAAACCAATGGATTTTTGGTGAGTGAGATGATAGATGTCGGATCAGAAGCCTATCCTGTTTGGGTAGATTATAATGCAGATGGATTACTAGATATAGTCATTGGCAATCGAGGGCTTTTTAATCCAAACGAACAAAAATATTATGCCAGATTGATCGTCTATGAAAATACTGGATGGACTTTAAGTGAACCGTCCTTTTATAGAACAGAATATGACTTTATGAACCTCCAACAATATGAATACTTTGGCATTTTCCCCACCTTTGGCGACTTTGACCAAGATGGTGACCAAGATTTAATCACAGGCGATAAAAATGGTCGATTACATTATTTTAAAAATATCGCCCCTCCTAATGCTCCGATGGATTTGGTATTAGAAACACCCAATTTAATTTCGATTTCTTCCAACAATTTTGCGGCTCCTTTTGGGTATGATGTCAATGGAGATGGCTGGCTTGATTTGGTGATTGGCGAAAGGTTTGGGCGGCTTTTTTACTATCAAAATGATGGTCTAAATGAAGGCTTATCTTTTTCTCTTGTTAGTGAGTTTTGGGGTGAAGTCGATGTGCGTCAAAATAGTGAGCCTGTCGGTTTTGCCGTTCCTTGTATTTATGAAGAAGATGGTCAAACCTACTTATTGGTGAATACTTTGCAAGGCAATCTGTTTTTATATACAGACTTGGAAAATTCGGCTTTTACTTTATTGGATACGAACTTTTCTGATATTCGAGGAAGTGGTGAAGGTGGGCTAAGTATTCAAGATATGGATGGAGATGGTCACTTGGATTTGTTGTTGGGGAATGCGAGAGGGGGCATTAGTCTTTATACTCAAAATCCTGTTTACAATAGCCTTTCTGAAAGTTTGATTGAAGATAATTTTCGTCTGTATCCGAATCCAGCCAATGATTTTGTTTTTATCGAAATGCCTGTTCATTTAGACCTTAACAAAGTAGAGTTGCAGCTTTTTAATGTTTTGGGGCAGATGCAAAAAAGCCTTTTGATAGAGGGGCAAAAAAGTTTTCGTTTAGATGTGCATGAGCTGGAAAGTGGGGTTTATTTTTTGAAAATGAGAAGTAATGGAAAAGAAATGGTGAAACGTGTGGTCGTCGATAGTCGATAGTCGATAGTCGATAGTCGATAGTCGATAGTCGATAGTCGA
>JAHDBB010000689.1 GCA_020630635.1 Chitinophagales bacterium | reverse complement strand
AAAGTGAATTTAACAGACGGATTCTGTTATATGCACAATGGCGAAATGTGGATTAGAAATGTACACATTGCTCCTTATAAGTTTGGTTCTTATAGCAATCACGATCCTATAAGAGAACGAAAACTTTTGTTGACTAAAAGGGAATTGAAAAAGATTGAAGGAAAGCTAAAAGAGAAAGGCTTGACCGTTGTTCCTGTCGAAATGTATATCAATGAACGAGGCTTTGCCAAAATAGATATTGCATTGGCAAAAGGTAAAAAGTATTATGATAAACGCAATACTTTGAAAACGAAAGATACCAAACGAGAAATTGATAGAGCCTTGAGAGAAAAGTATTAAAGAGTGATGGGTGACAAGTGATTTTTATAGTATTTCAAAAAAAATAGAATTATCGCTAATCTACCAAACATATTGATTACAGGAGGAAGCGGACTCTTAGGGACTGCTTTGACAGAACGTTTGTTATCCAAAGGTTATGGCGTTTTTCATTTGAGCCGAAAACCCAAAAATCGAAGCGATGGCGTTAAAGTATTTCAATGGGATTTGAAAAAAAAATGGGTAGATGAAAAAGCTTTTGACGGAGTCGAAGCCATCATTCATTTGGCTGGAGCAGGTGTAGCAGATAAACGCTGGACTAAGGCTCGTAAAAAAATGATTATTGATAGCCGAGTCGATTCTGCCCATTTATTAGAAACCTTTTTGAAGGAAAATCAACACAACATTCAGACCTTTATTTCTGCTTCTGGAATTGGATATTATGGTGATAGAGGAACGACAATTTTAACAGAAAATGATGCTCCTGCCCAAGACTTTTTAGCCGAAACGTGTATCAAATGGGAAGCGGCATCAGAAGGAATTGAAGCGATGGATATTCGTCGAGTTATTTTTCGGATAGGCATTGTTTTGACGCAAGAAGGCGGAGCTTTACCCAAAATGGCGATGCCCGTCAAAATGGGTTTAGGTAATGCGTTGGGCGATGGAAAACAAGTGTATGCTTGGATTCATTTAGACGATTTATCTCGCCTTTTGGTACAAGCCATAGAAAACCAATCCTTTCAAGGAATATACAATGCTGTTGCCCCTAATCCATTGAATAACAAAGACTTCACAAAAACACTTTGTAAAGTTTTAAAACGCCCCTTTATCCCCATTCCAGCCCCCAAATTTGCCTTGAAAATGGCATTGGGAGAACTTTCAGCTATCTTGCTTTTTAGTACACATGCTTCTGCCGAAAAAGTAATAAATGCAGGATTTACTTTTCAATTTGAAGAACTAGAAGAAGCGTTAAAAGATATTTATAAGTGATTTTATTTTTTCCTCAATCGCTTCAATATTTGTTGAGGAATTTTATTGATGTCGGGCGAAATCTTGAAACCCAAAACAGCGACTCCATACAAACTTGTTATCAATACAGCTTTGATGATGATATTCAAAAGAGGATAAGCCGTCATCGGTATAAAATAGACAAGGGTATAAATGATTCCACCAATCAAAAGAAGTTGCAAGGTTTTCCAACTAAAAGGCTGCATATCCATTTTGTATCGAATAAAAACCAACTTGATAATATTGAATAAAAATAAGGAACACAGTGTTGCTAAAGCTGCTCCAATAATTTCAAACTGAGGAATAAAAAGTAGATTGCAACCAATATTGAAAACGGCTAAAATAATGAGCGTCAAAAAGTGAAAACGAAAATGTTTAGAGTACATCAAAATCTGATTATTGACACTCGTAGCGACATTAAAAAGCTGTCCGATTCCTAAAAGCAAAACCACATATTTTCCCGCCTTAAATTTTTCGCCATTCGGAATCACCAAAAATAAGTCGTCTATACAAGACCAGATTCCCACCAACAACAAGACTCCCACAACCAAGACATTGATAGAGGCTTTGGTATAAATTTTTTGAATTTCTTGAACATTATCATTTTTCCAAGCATTAGCAATAATTGGAGAACTAATGGTCCAAATCGCTCTGGCTGGTATCAAAATAACATTGGCCATATACATCGCTATGGAATAAATGCCCGCACTTTCCAACTGTCCTTTGGAAATGGAAGCGACCATAACGGTATCTATTTGAGTTGCCAAAATCGAACTGATTCCACCCAAAATCGTATAGCCTGCAAAGATGCCCATCTCTTTTAAAATGTCGCCATCAAATTTCCTGAAATCAGGTTTTAAATGCAGTTGTCCCAAGTTTTTGACATACACCAAATAGGAGAGAAGCCGCAAAGTATAACTGGCCAATATTCCCCATACCACCGCATTGATACCAATAAAATCAAAGTAATAAGCAAGTGCCAGAGAGGGCAAAGCAATTTTGATATAAAGCAAATTGAAGATGGATGGAATGGCAATACGTTTCAAGGAAGTACAATAAGCTGTAAAAATACTGCCAATTGCCATAATTCCTGTAATGGGAACGATATAAGGAATATACTTTTGAAATAGCGGAGATTTGTGAGCGTATAACTGTAAAACTTGATCTTGAAAAATCCAATACAGACCACTAAACAAGAGAAAAGAACAAAAAACGCCTGCTACTAGAAAAAACAAAAAGCCATTGTGCTTATTTTCTTCATCCTGAAAATTCGGAAAATATCGAATAGCCACTTGGGTCAATCCCAATAGCACCAACGGATTAAAAAGAATAGCCGAGTCAATAATAAAACGCACCAAGCCCAATTCTTCAGGTGTCCAAGCAAATGGATAAATGATCAATATATTGACCAAGCCTAAGATGGCTCCAACATACGCAACAACACTTTGCTTAATTCCTTGTCTTTTGATTACACCCATTTCGCTGCAAAAATACAGAATGTTTAACTTTATTATCCGCTTTTTGATATATTTGTGTTTATGTCTCAAATACCTAAAAAAACGTCCTATATATCAGAA
>JAHDBB010000058.1 GCA_020630635.1 Chitinophagales bacterium | reverse complement strand
AAAAGAGGCAGAACAAGAGCAAATTCACCTATTATTTTTGGATGCAGCCCATTTTGTAATGGGAGTATTCTTGTGTTGTTTGTGGTCTATTAAACGTATTTTTATTAAAAGTTCATCTGGAAGAAAACGATATAATGTATTAGGAGCGGTTAATGCCATAACTAAAAAAGTTCATACGTTTACCAATAATAGTTACATTAATGCTAATTGTATTTGTGACTTTTTTGAACAATTAAGAGAATTTTATCAGGACAACAAACCTATTTATATTGTCTTGGATAATGCTCGTTATCAAAAATGTCAATTAGTCAAATATGTGGCGTGGCAATTCAATATTTATTTAGTGTATTTACCTATGGCAATCGCATGAAAATAAGAGGATAAAAAGTTGTTATCTTCGCAGAAAAAAGTTATGGAAGTCAAAAATAAAGCCCTTGAATTATTTGAACAACATTTCTCCTCATTGAAAGATCCTCGTGATAAACGAGGGAAGTTACATGATTTACAAGAAGTTCTAGTGATTGCCATTTTAGCAATTATTTGTGGAGCAGATGAGTTTACGGAGATGGAAGACTTTGGAAAATCAAAAGAAGAATGGTTAGGTACTTTTTTGAAATTACCTAATGGGATTCCTTCTCATGATACTTTTGGACGAATATTTAGTGTGTTATGTCCAGAGGATTTTCGCAGATGTTTCAGCCAGTGGGTCAAGAGTTTATGTGATATAGAAGGAGATATTGTTAATATTGATGGCAAAGCTCTGCGTCGTTCTTATGATACAGAATCAGATAAGAAAATGATTTATATGGTTTCAGCTTGGGCCAATCAAAACAATTTGGTATTGGGTCAAGAGAAAGTAGAGGAGAAATCTAATGAGATTACAGCCATTCCTAAATTATTAAGTTTACTGGAACTAACGGGCAGTATTGTGACCATTGATTCGATGGGTACCCAAAAAAAGATTGCTGCTCAAATTATTGATAAAAAGGCAGATTATGTATTAGCACTTAAAGGCAATCAAAGTAGTCTAAAAGAAGAAGTAGAGCAAGCCTTTGAGGTTTTTGATGCCAGTAAGCAAGCCAATGTAGATAAGACTCTACAAGTTGGACACGGACGAGTAGAGGAAAGAATCGCCTATACTGTAGCGGCTAAAGACTTCTTATCTCCTGATCAGTTAGAGAAATGGGAAGGATTAGAAACCATTGTGATGATAGAGGCCTATGTCTATTATAAAAATGGAAAGAATAAGGGAAAACAAGAGTTTCAACAACGATTTTATATCTCTTCTTTAACCCCTAAAAATCCAGCAAGAATCAATGAGGCGGTTCAAACTCATTGGGGTATTGAAACCAAACTTCATTGGGTGTTAGATGTGGCGTTTAGAGAAGATGATTCACGAGTGAGAAAAGGACATGCTGATGAAAATTTTACCATTGCTCGTCATATTGCTCTCAATAAACTCAAAAATGAGAAATCGCTTAAAAGAGGCATTAAAGGAAAAAGGAAAAAAGCTGGATGGGACCAACAATATCTACTCAAAGTCTTAGCTACCTAATTTTCATGCGATTGCCATAAAAGGTTCCCATAGTATCTATGACTTGAAAGTCCACTTAGTTTGGGTTACAAAATATCGTTATCATGTATTAAAAGGCGATGTCCAAAAACGTTGCCGAGATATACTGCGTCAAGTCTGTGATGCTCCCGATATTCGCATACTCAAGGGAGTAGTAAGTAAAGACCATATTCACCTGCATATAAGCTATCCTGCAAAATTATCAATAAGTGAGATAGTGAAACGTCTGAAAGGACGGAGTTCACGTATGCTATTTACTGAATATCCAGAATTAAAGAAACGATATTGGGGTCGTCACTTTTGGGCAATAGGCTATGGAGCTTGGAGTACAGGCAACATTACAGACGAAATGGTTCAAGAGTATTTGGAACATCATAGAGAGCATCCCAATGGTGATGAGAATTTCATTCTTGAATAGAGTTTACTGTACTCTAAGTACACAGCTTTTAGTGGTCTTTAGACTAAAGACATAATTTTCAATTATTGTGTGAACCTATGCACTTTCAGTGCATAGCTTGTTCAGTTAAAAAGGCGGATTTGTCGGGTTTTATAGCATTTTGTCGATTGATAAATGATCAAAAATATTTTGCATTATTATATGGAGAGGCGGGAGAGTATGAGCATTTTTACAATACAGGTTTATTGATTCAGGATATTGAAAACAAGGAGATCATACACAATGACTTAGATACAGAAAAATCCTATCATTATTTAAATGAACCGATATATGATGCAGGTAAATCCAAAGACGAAGATCACTTATATTTTCTTAGCATCACCCATAAGAATGAAGAAGTGAATCATACTTGTCCCAGACCCTTTCTCAAAGCCTATATTAGTTTTATAAATCGTGATATAAGAATCGTCTGTGTAAAAGAAGCCTCTTCAGAATATGGTATAGAGCATTTGAATCTTTATGAAAATCAGAGCTTAGAGCAATTCAATTTTAAGAAGCAATAACTTTTTGATTAGGAGCGAACTTTTGGGAGCTTCGTCGTTATGAAAAGTCTCGCTATTCGTTCTTATCGCTGTTGCCAAGTTTTTTTGAAGCCAATGCTCAACACAGCGATACCACTACTATCGAGGCTAGATCGTTGCGGTCTCAACCTCTACAAACCATATTTTAGAATAAAAAACATCAATGGTCGAACAAGCAATTATATTAGCAGGTGGATTAGGAACCCGACTTCGTTCAGTCGTCGAAGAATGCCCCAAATCAATGGCACTAATCAACGAAAAGCCCTTTTTAGAATACCTTTTAGACTATCTTATTAGTCAAAAAATCCAAAAGTTTATCCTATCAGTAGGCTATAAATCCGCTTTTATAGAATCCCATTTTGGAGCATCCTATAAAGGAACGAAAATCGTCTATGTCTATGAAGATACGCCTTTAGGAACAGGCGGAGCCGTCAAAAAAGCCCTTGAATATGTCGATGCAGATTGCACTTTAGTCACCAATGGAGATACCTTGTTTTTAGTCGATTTAGTCCAATTTTTCCAAGTCCATCAAAAGACAAAAGCCAGCATCTCACTCGCTTTGAAGTCCATGAAAGACTTTGACCGCTATGGAACCGTCAAAATTTCAGAAGAAGGAAAAGTTGTAGCCTTTCAAGAAAAACAATACCAAAAAGAAGGTTTTATCAATGGAGGCATGTATCTTTTCAATAAAAATGTTTTTGATGCCTTTGTAATGGAAGAAAAATTTTCCTTAGAAAAGGACTTTTTTGAGAAATATCTTCAGGATTTAGCTTTATGTGCTTGGGTAAGTGATCCTTATTTCTTGGATATAGGCATTCCAGAAGATTATCAAAAGGCGCAAAGTGAATTTGTAAAGTTTCCTGTTTTTGGAGCTAAGAAGTAGTGTCCTTTCCCAACTAGTCCTGAATGGATCAAATTCTAAATTTTAATTTCAAAATTCTAAGCAGTTCGGTTTGTAAAGCGTTGTGTCTATACTCAAATAGCCCTGATAGTAGTGGTATCACCAATGTGTCTGGCAAAAGGGTTCGGGTGGCTTGGTGATAAGAACGGATAGCAGGATTTGCTGTTGCGATGAAAGATGGACTTTTCGCTCCTAAAAAAAAACTTTGTTAAAATGAAAATTATCTTGTTATTTATAATAATTTTTGGTAAAACCTTCTGCGGTTTGTTTGCCCTTTAGACTTTGAAAAAGACCACTTAGTGTTCCCAAACCATAGGCAAATACCTGAATGTATAGGGTAATGATGGATAAAAAAGCCACTCGTATATCTTTATAAGTAAAAAGTGATTGAAAAAAAGCAAATAAACCAACCAATATCATACCTAAACCAGCGAGGGCTAAAAGTTTTTGGGCAAATCCAAAGAATAAAGATAGAATGATGACCAATAATAAAGCAAAAACTATAAAAGCAGGAGCCAAATGAATGGGTTTGAGCATTCCTTCATGACTTCTGCCCAAGTTAATACGAGCAATGCCCCAATTGAAGATTTGTTTGAAAAATTTTCTAAGACTGGTTCTTCTTTTGTGATAAACAAAAGCATCCGCAATTAATCCTACCCTGAAACCAGCTTCATAAATACGGGCGGACAAGTCCATATCTTGTCCATGTCTCAATTTATTCATTCCACCAATAGTTTCAAATACTTTTCGACTGACCCCCATATTGAAACTACGAGGATAAAACTTTGTAACACTCTTTTTAGAACCTCTTGTTCCCCCTGTTCCAATAAATGAAGTCATAGAGTAATTGATCGCTTTGAGTAGGGGAGGGAAAGAAGGATGAAAGGTATCTGGGCCGCCAAAAGCATCAACCTGATTTTGAGCAATATAATTATCTACTTTTTTCAAATAATCAGGGGGAATAATACAATCAGAATCAATGTAAATAAAATAATCTCCTTTTGCCTCCCTCATCCCATGATTTCTTGCTTCACCAGGACCTTTATTTTCCTGATAAATATAGCGCAGATTGAAACCAAAGTCATTTTGAGTGACATATTCCTTGGTACCATCATTAGATCCATCATCAGAGATAAGCAGTTCAAAATCTTCTTTAGGAAAATCAAATTTTTGAACAGATGCAATCAATTCTTTGAGTTCAGGCAAACGGTTATAAGTGGCAATGATGATTGTATATTTCAAAATGGTGTTATTTTTTGTAAACTTAACAGGGGACAGAGTGCGAAAATTACTAAAAATCAAAGGAAATGTTGTAAATTCACAACTTATTTTGAGGAAAAAATCTTTAGATGCAAAAAAGACATACCAATCGTCAGCAATATTTTGAAGAACAAGGCTATACAACACAGAAGTATGTGATTCCTTTTGTTGAAGAATTTTTAACAATAGATTCTAATACAAAAGTATTGGAAATTGGTTGTGGAGAAGGAGGTAACATGAAGCCATTTTTAGATAGAGGTTGTAAAGTAGTTGGAGTAGATATCAATGGAGTTCAATTAGAACGTGCAGCTAAGTTCTTTGATGGACATCTTCATCAATATAATCTTGAATTGATACATGAAGATATTTATAATGTCTCAGCCCAAGAAATAGGACAATTTGATCTGATTATGATGAGGGATGTTATAGAACATATTCCCAATCAAGAAAAGTTTATGGGGTATGTTAAGCAGTTTTTGAAAAAAGAAGGAAAGTTTTTTTTAGGTTTTCCTCCTTGGCAAATGCCTTTTGGTGGGCATCAACAAGGTTGTCGAAATAAGATTTTATCAAAATTACCTTATTATCATTTGTTACCCAATCCTATTTATAAGGCTATGTTGAGGGGGGGAGGTGAGAGAGAACTTGTTGTGAATAATTTGTTAGAAGTTAAGGAAACGGGAATTTCTATAGAACGTTTTAAACGTATACTAAAGGCTGAAAATTATACTACAGAGAAATATGTTTTTTATCTCATTAATCCTAATTATGAAGCGAAGTTTGATTTAAAACCGAGAACCCAATTACCTGTGTTTGGCTTAATACCTTATATAAGGAATTTTGTAACTACTTGTTGCTATTATCTACTTTCTAAAAAAGAACTTTAAATGATGAAATCTTTTCTGAAAAAAAATATATCACATATTATAGCTATTGGTATTTTCATAATATTATCCATACTTTGTTTTCAGCCACAGATTCAAAATAAAATAGTTTCACAAGGAGATATTATTGCCTTTAAAGGAAAGTCCCAAGAGCTTGCTGCTTATGAAGAGATTAGTGGAAGAAAAGCATTGTGGTCTAATGCTATATTCGGTGGTATGCCTGCATATCAAGTTCGAGTACCCTATAAGAATAATCTCATACGACATGTTCATAATATCTATCAATTAGGAATTGAACGACCTATTGGACTGTTCTTTGGTTTGATGTTTGGTTTTTATATTTTATTAGTTAGTTTAGGTGTTCATCCTTGGCTTGCTATTCTTGGAGGTATTGCTTTTGGATTTTCAACTAATAATTTTGTGATATTTGAGGCAGGTCATGTTAGTAAGATTAATTCAATCATGTATTTTGGCTTAGAGGTGCTAGGTTTTTTTACCGTTTTTAGAAAAGAAAAATATCTTTTGGGAGGAAGCATTTTTGCTTTAGGTTTTGCTTTAGACTTGTATGGTGGACATTATCAAATGACCTATTATCTTTTTATGCTTTTGGGAATTTATGTATTAATAGAAATTATACAAGCAACACAGAAAGGAAAATTTATTCACTTAGGAAAGTCAGTATTGTTTCTTGCATTGGGTACTTTGTTAGCTATAAGTACTAGTACTTCAAAACTTTGGACAACTTATGAGTATTCAAGGGATTCTATGAGGGGTAAACCTGTTTTAAAAAAAGAAAATAATAGTACAGGTAGTAGTAGTGAAACAGAAGGATTAGCTTGGGAATATGCGATGCAGTGGAGTAATAATACAAAGGACTTGTTTACGATGGTTATTCCTGGTTTTGTAGGTGGAGGTTCTGGTGAAATGGTTGGAAAGGGAACAGAGATGTATAATATAATGAAGCGAAGTGGAGCAAGGGCTGTTGATGGAAAATATCAAGCACCTTTGTACTGGGGAGGACTTCCCTTTACTAGTGGGCCTGTGTACTTTGGAGCAGGTATTTGTTTTTTGTTTGTGTTAGGATTATTTTTAGTAAAAGGTCCCATAAAATGGTGGCTTTTAACAGGAGTAATTTTAACCATATTATTGTCATTAGGTAAAAACTTAGCTTGGTTTCAACACCTCTTTTTTGATTATTTGCCTATGTACAATAAGTTTCGTGCGCCTAGTTCTATTCTAAGTGTTACAACGTTTCTTATACCCTTATTGGGTATTTTAGGTTTATCTCAAATAATTAATAAAAAGGTAAGCACAGAAGAAGCAACCCGTTCCTTATTTATTTCAGGAGGTATTGTTGGTGGCTTTTGTCTTTTGATGGCCTTAATGGGACCGTCTCTATTTGATTTTTCAGGAGCAGGAGATGCACGGTATAAGCAAGTTATCAATTTTTTAGAGATGGATAGACAGTCTTTGATGCGAAGTGATGCTTTTCGTTCTTTTGGAATTATAGCTTTTTTTGTTGGGTTGATTTTTTTGTATTTAAAAGAAAAAATAAAGCCTTGGATGTTGTGTGCAGGTCTGGGACTGATAACAACTGTGGATCTTTGGACTGTTGGAAAACGTTATTTAAACCAAAGTGATTTTGTTTCAGAACGTGCTTATCAAGCCAATTTTAAAGAAAGACCTGCTGATAAACAAATTTTCCAAGCCGAAAAAAGTCGGGGAGATTATAGAGTTTTAGATCTTTCTGTTAATACCTTTAATTCTAATACCCCTTCGTATCATCACAATACAGTTGGAGGTTATCATCCTGCTAAGTTACAACGTTATCAAGACGTTATAGATTATCATATTAGTAAGAATAATCAGGATGTTTTGAATATGTTGAATACTAAGTATATCATTACACAAGATGGAAAAGTACAACAAAATCCCAAAGCATTAGGTACAGCTTGGTTTGTGGATAACATTAAAAAGGTCAATACTCCTAATGAAGAGATTGAAGCATTAAATGGCATTGATCCTACTAGCGAAGCAGTTGTTTTAGATAGTGAATTTGATAATTATATTGGAACCTTTGATCCGGAAAAAGGAGGCAGTATTAGTTTAAACAAATATGAATTGGATCGTTTGACTTATGATGTAAATACATCTAGTGAACAATTAGCAGTATTTTCTGAAGTCTGGTATGGACCTAATAAAGGATGGCAAGCCTATATTGATGGAAAACCAGCAAATCATATTCGAGCTAATTATGTGTTACGAGCTATGCGTATTCCAGCAGGACAGCATAAAGTTGAATTTAAGTTTGAGCCATCATCATATAACATTGGAGAGATGATTTCTTTAGTCTCATCTTTATCTTTAATTTTATTAGTTATAGGAAAAATCGGCTTTGAATCGAAGAAACATTCTTCGATTCTCTGAGCCAAGGATGGATCAACCACAACAAAATATAGACTATTATGACACTCAAACATCAAATTAGAAAAAATCTTCCTTCAGGAGCAATAAAAATATTGCGAAATGTAAATACCTCTGTTAGAAAAGTGGTTCCTACAAAATGGTTGACTTGGTATTCTAATCTGAAAGTGAGGAAATATAAGGACAAGTCCACTAAAGATATTTTTACAGATATTTACATCAATAACAGTTTTTGGGGAGGCAAAGAAAGTGTTTCTGGTACGGGGTCTGACATTAGGAATACAAAATCTCTTATTAACGATTTAAATAAATTGTTGGTTGATTTAAACATAACCTCTGTACTTGACATTCCCTGTGGTGACTTCAATTGGATGTGCAAAGTTAATTATGAAAACATTAAATATGTAGGTGCTGATATTGTAGAGGAATTAATCAAAGTCAATTCAGAAAAATATAAGGAGAATTATAAATTTGTTGTTTTAAATTTGATAGAAGACGGACTGCCCAAAAGTGATTTAATCATTGTAAGAGATTGTTTCGTGCATTTACAATTTCAGGATATTTATAATTCTATAAAAAATATAAAGGCTTCTGGATCAAAATATTTGATGGTAACTTCCTTTCCTGATCACCCTTTAAATTTAGATATAATAACAGGTGGTTGGAGAACCTTAAATTTTCAAGAAGCACCCTTTAACTTTCCCAAACCAGTTCTTATCCTTAATGAAAATTACAAAGGGTCTAATGGAGAGTATAAAGACAAATCAATGGTTGTCTATAACATTAGTGAAATTTTGATTCCTGAAGAGGGGTATAGTATATAAGATAAGAAAGAAGACTAATAATGACAAGTTATTGAGAAAGGATTTCTTGAAAAAAAGAATGATGTTGATTACCAATATCTTTCCAACTCCAATATTTTTTTGCAAATTGATAATTTTCTTCTCCCCACATTTTTTTAGATAATTTCTGTCCCATTAACATGGCATTGGTTATTGAATCAATGTTTGTTGGATCAAAAGTTGGATTTGATGTTTCCTCTAAAATAGAACCAATATTTCCTGTATTGGGTCCAACTACTACTTTTTTAAAAGTATAACCTAAAGGAACATTACCAGAGTTTAAAGTGTTGATTCTTGGAATAATTAGAATATCCGCAGCATTAAAATAGTATTGAATATGATTCTCTGGTACAAAACTTTGACTCCACAAAATGCCTTTCTTTGCAAGTTTTTTAGCTTTTGATGATAAGATATGTTGATAGGCTTTAAGGTTTAAAAAATTCATCAAACGATAAATTAGGTTTTCATTAGAAAAATAACCTCTTGGTATCAGAAGAATTTTATTCTTCATAGGAAGTTTGTCAAAACTTTCAAATAACATCTGTTCTTCTGCCTGATTTCTTATGGCTCCAAAAGCTAGAACAACAAAGGTCTGGTCTGACAATTTTAAAAAAAGTCGTGCTTCTTTTTCAGTACAATCATTGGTAATATTATCATACCATCCATGAGGAATAATAGCATGTTTAGTGTTGAAAGAAGGATAACGCATAAAAAAATCGTCTTGGCTAAAAGAGTCAAGATGTATGACACCATCTACATGTTGATAAATAATTTTATAAAGTTTTTCATAGTTAGAACTACTATGATGAGGAAAGATGTTGTGTCTTGTTATGACCAACTTTGTTCCTTTTTCTTTCCAGTATTTTAAACGAGAAGTGATTTTTTTTAACCGATATTTATTAGGAGAAAAAGACCGTCTAGAAATCATAAAAGATAAAAGCTCTGGCCATTGAAAATGAATTATATCATAATCTTTAGAACCATTCCAAAAGCCATCAATACTGGAATCTACTTGTGCAAAAGTAGATAAAGAATCCTTTAAATTTAAAACAAAAGTATTACGATTTCCAGCCTTAGCAACAATCAAAATTTTCATTAGTTGTTATCTTGTTTTATGATATATTTGCCTTCCAATCTTTAAGGACTTGAATCATTTTTTGAGAATCATAGACAGGAGGAGATATGCCACCCATATGCAATGCTTCTTCAATAGACGTGGCATACTTAAATTTAAAACGTTCTGTACCATAATAATAATCCATATATTTAAACAATGGTTCATTATCAGTAACTCGAAGTAAAATAGCAGGGATGTTGTAAGATTCTGCAACAATAACTCCATGTAAGGAGCTAGATATAACCAAACTGGATTGTAATATTTCTTCTATTACTTTTTCAGGCGTTTGATTAGGTAAAACTAGGTGTTCTTCATACCCTTTGAATAACGGATTATTTATTTCAGAAAAGTGAGGAATGATAATGTAATCTTTTTTAGGGTGTTGATTATTCATTGCTGGGTATATCTCACTAAGTAATAAAGCAGGGTCTCCATATATTTCAGGTACTATACAATTTTTGTATAATAGAAATTCTCTTGTTAAAGGACCTCGTACACTCAATACATTCAAACTGCTTCCAGTTGCATTAAGCTCTCTTTTTTTTCCATTTATACCACTACCCCAAATAGTATCATTGTTTTGGGCAAAGTGTAAAACTGACCCAATCCCTAATAATTTGTTTTGTTCTGTTGCTTTGGCTCTAATAGGTTTTGTTGATAATACCTTAGCAACAATAAATTCAGAAAGTTCATCTCCAAAATTTAATTTGACATTTTTATAACGAACGTTATTAAAATATTTTTTAGGATGCCAAATTGGATATTGAGGAGGTTGCCACCAGAATAATCTTACAGTTTTCATATTAATGAATTTATTCCTTGTGCTAGTTTTTGAGCATAATAGTGATGATCATAAATTGGACTATCTAAGAGGGATTTTAATTTGGGGTTATCTGGTGCTATTTCAATATTGGGAACTTTACAAGCTCTCGCTTCTAAGATAGCTCTTTCTCCTCCACCTTGTAATTTTGCAGGAATATACAGATTCTTGGTTTGATTATAAATTTTACATAAACTTTCATAGGGAACAAAGTCAATAACTTGAATGTTATCCTTTTTTAATTTTCTAATAATTCTATTCGATTCAGAAAAAAAATACAAGAAAGAAGACCTATGTGGTATTTCTCCAATTGCCAGTCTAACACCTTTTTTTTTCAATAGAAAATGCTGTCGTTTATAATTTTTAAATTTACCAACTGTAACCCAATCATATTTCTTCTCTTCTTCATTCATTGGATACATAATTTGCGTGTTTACTCCAAATGCATGAACCGTATTTTGATGACTAACAACGAATTGTTTATACCAATCAGTTTCATAAAACAAAATGTCATAATAATTTAAAGCATCATTATTTGGTGGTGGCAAAGAACCTGAAATAAGTAACCCTTTTTTGAATTTTAGTTGTTTAAGGTTGTTTCTAAAAAAACGATCAATTCTTGCATTCCAATTAGACTTTACCAATATTAAATCAATATTATTGGCTTCCAAGTAATCTTCGTTTAAAGTAGATTCATTATCAGCCAAATTATATTTTACTAGATTAAATTGACTAGAAATAATATCCAAAGCACTCGTAAAACCATCTATCCAATTAAGATATTTTACAGTGTTTTTAGGAACATAATAAACGATTAGTATGTTTTTCATTTATGATGTGAACATTTACAGAGTAATGTCAAGAAATAACCTTTAAGTAAAATGCTAAGTTCCTTATTTGTAAAAAAGAGACTCTTTGGTATATGGGATAAAAAACATAGTCATATCAGGAGTAAGAACTTGTTGAGATTTTTTATCCTAATGAAAGTCAGACATTTGCAAGAATTTTTCAGCTATTTGCTCCATTTACTAAAAATACCTATGAGATGCAAATGTAAGTTTTAGGTTCTTGAAATTAAGTGAGAGTGTCATAAATAATTGATTTTCAATATTATCAGGAATCCCAACAAGATATAAGACAAGTCTTCTTAACAAAATAGATTAGAAAATATCAATGTCAATGGAATAATTTATTTTTGGTATTTCACCTAGTATTACTTCTCTGAATTTTTTAGCTAAAATACAACATTTTCCATTAATATTTTCACAATTATTGATAATTTTTTATAAAATGCCTATCCGCAAACAGGAAAGTAGAGATTTTATTTTTTAATTTCAAATATGTAAGTTATTGAAAATCAAAATTTTAAAAACCTTCGCATATTCATTTTCCTAATAGCGGATAGTCATTTTTTATAATAATACCAAGCAAGCCATTCAACTTCATATTGAATACCTTATTTATTAGCTTCATGATGACGATTTTTTCCTTATCCTTCAGGGCGAGAACCTAAGCTTTTACCTCACTCCTCAGGGCGAGGCTCATTCAACACCCCCCAAATCATATCCTTCAACTCCACCAACCCTTTCTGCGCCACCGAAGAAATAAACACATACGGAATATTCGGCAAATCCACCGACAACATTTGCTCCAACTCCTCATCCGCCAAATCACACTTCGTAATCGCCAACAACCGATCCTTATACAACAACTCCTTATTATACTGAGCACATTCATTCAACAAAATCTCATACTCCTTCTTAATATCATCACTATCACAAGGAATCATAAACAACAAAACCGCATTACGTTCAATATGTCGAAGAAAACGATGTCCCAAACCTTTACCCTTATGAGCATTTTCAATAATTCCAGGAATATCCGCCATAATAAAAGAACGATCATTACGATAAGACACAATTCCCAAATTAGGCGTTAAGGTCGTAAAAGGATAATTTGCAATCTTCGGTTTCGCAGCCGACAAGGTAGCCAAAAGAGTCGATTTACCAGCATTGGGAAAACCCACCAAACCCACATCTGCCAAAACTTTCAACTCCAAGATATTCCAAACCTCCTCACCCTGTTCACCAGGTTGAGCATAACGAGGGGTTTGATTCGTAGGTGATTTAAAGTGAGCATTACCCAAACCACCCCGACCACCAGCCGTCAAAATTTGAGTCTCATCATGCTCCATAATCTCAAAATAGACCGTACCCGTTTCCGCATTTTTGGCCACCGTACCCAAAGGCACATCCAAGATAATATCCTCACCATCCGCACCCTTGCGATGATTCGCACTACCTCTATCCCCATGACCCGCCTTAATATGCTTGCGATATTTCAAATGCAGCAAAGTCCAATAGTTACGATTACCTTTTAGAATAATATGACCACCCCGACCACCATCACCACCATCAGGTCCACCTTTAGTAGTCTGTTTATCCCGATGCAAATGCATAGAACCTGCTCCACCATCACCAGAGCGAGTACAAATTTTTACATAATCAATAAAATTACCTTTCTCCATTTTCTATCTATTTTTTCAATACTATACAACGTGAACTAGGAGGCTACCCGTCTAAAGCTGCTACGATTATTGCCCCATTTTACAATCAAAGAAAAAATGGCTCGCTTCAATCGGATTGCTACCCACGCCAAGAAGAGGCAATCCGATTGATAAAGAGAAAGGAGTCTATTGAAGTTCACATAAATTCTAAGACAAAAGAAAAAGCGCAAAGACCCTCATCCTTGCGCTCAAATATATTTTCAAGAAATTAAAATAATATCAATAGATCACTTATGAACCAACCACTCCATTCACATGCTCACAAAGCACGGCATTAATATCATCAATCGAACCAACACCTACCACATCAGACAATTTAAGTTGATCCGCATAATAATCCGCCACAGGAGCTGTATTATCACCATACACCACCAAACGATTGCGAATAGCCTCCTCATTATCATCACTTCGACCAGAAACTTTACCACGTTCAACCAAACGACGCACCAATTCATCATCATCCACATGCAAAGACATCACCTTATTAATCTGATACGATTTCTCCGTCAAGAGCTTATCCAATGCCTCTGCTTGCGCCACAGTACGAGGAAATCCATCAAAAATAAAGCCTTTAACTTTGCCAGCCTTATCATCCAACAAATTACCAATCATTCCAATTACAACTACATCAGGTACTAAGTCTCCTTTATCCATATACGTTTTAGCTTCCAAACCAAGCGGAGTTTCATTACCCACTTCAGAGCGCAATAAATCTCCTGTTGAGACATGTTGAAAACCATACTTTTCAGCCAAAATCTTCGCTTGTGTCCCTTTTCCACTACCTGGAGGACCAAACAAAACTATATTTATCATAATTCAAAGTTTTAAATAATGGTTTTTTGACATTTTAGGTGGTAACTATCAAAAATATCAATTGGTAACTTACACAATCGCCTGAAAATAATGTTTGTAGGAACAGATTGAATCTGTTCTCCACATCTGAACCACCAGAATTATCAGAGAACCAAAATAATTAGGCAAAACAAACTTGCCACTATAACTAAACAGCCCACAAAGTTACAATAGTTCCTTCACTTTATAAAATTATTAAGGAGAGAACGGTTATTACTCTTTCATCGCAACGAGTCTCCCTGCTATTCGTTCTTATGCGTGTGGCTAAGTTTTGGGCAGCCCACGCTTCTACACGCATACCACTACTATCAGGTCTAGATTGTTAAGGAAAGCACTCCTTAGCACCAGTAAGTAGGTAAGAATGAGCCGAAATTTGACAGCTTTCAGGTAAAAAACCAAGAGAAGCTGTCAAATTACAATCAAAGAAAAGAAGATATCGCTTCAATCGGATTGCTACCCACGCCAAGAAGAGGCAATCCGATTGATAAAGAGAAAGGAGTCAGGTGATACAAATCAATCAGATTGCCTGTTTATAAGAGAAGACCCATCTAATTGAAACTATTGACCCCTTCTCTGATTTTTGGCAATTTTAGACGAGTAGCCTCCGAGTTCATGTTCAGACACTAAATCTGGCACTAAGAAAGCAAGACCCTTCAAAAATAGCCCCGATAGCAGTGGTATCACCCTCGTAGAGTAAATTCACGAATTTGCTCTACGAGGGTGATGAGAACGAATAGCGGGACTTTCCATAGCGACAACGCACTAACCCCTTCGCTCCTAAAAAAATCTATGTTTTACAGCATTCTTTAGGATGCTGATCTACTTCCCTTCTTAAAGCATTCTTCAGCATTCTGATTCCCCAATCTATCGTATCAAAGTAACAGGATCATTAAACACCTCCTTCTGTCCACCCACAAACGTCACCTGCAACAAATAAATATACACACCAATCGGTTGAGGCGTACCCTTATAAGTCCCATCCCATCCAACATCAGGCACAGAAGTAAAAAACACCTCCTGTCCCCACCGATTAAATACCCGAAAATCAATCGCTTCCACATTCTCCGTATTTCGTACCATCAAGACATCATGCATCCCATCCCCATTGGGCGAAAAAGCCGCAGGCAACAACACCTGAATATCACAAGTCTCGACTAGTACATCCAAAGACAAGCCCGTAGTACAAAGGGAGTCATCTGGTAAATAAGAAAACGAATAAGTGCCATCAAGAACCCCAACAAAATCTACTTGTGCTGGATTAAACAAGTCAACGATAGTACTATCATCTATCATCCAAGTTCCAAAACCCGTTTCACCATCCACAAAAGAACTAAAATCCAATACACTAGATTCCGCAATATTATTACAAACATTCACAGAAGTCGTATTCAAACTAACAGGACATTCCAAAGGCAAAGGACAATCCACCATATAAGTTCCCAATAAAGCAGAACAATAAGTCAAGTTTTCAAAGCTTATTCGGGTATCAATACTAACTGCTTCTGGTCCTCCAGCCAAAACAATAGGATCAGTTGTATACGTATTGCCTCCATCAATAGAATACTCTACCAATAAAGGAGTACCATCAGGACAATTGGCAGTTACGATGGTTTCACAATCTTCTGTAGGCAAAACCACTTCCGCTGTAAAAGGATCTGGATATACAAAAACCGTAAAAGTCCCTACATCAATATTAACAGTAAGATCTTCTTCACAAAGTAGATTAAGCTGAAATTCATAGCTTTGAGGATCACACCCATTGCCATTATAAGACAAGTTCAAAGGGACCTCTATAGGCCCCATACTACCATTCATATCCGTCCAATTAAAAATAGTACTTTCCAGTATTCCATCAATAATCAAATCATCATAGAATATTTCAAAATCAAATGATTCTCCCTCACAAATATGTGCCTCTTTATCTGCTTCATCAATATCCGCAAACGTCGGACAAGCCATACTGGGATCTACACAATTTACACTATACGCATCCATATACATACAATTAGGAGGCGCACCTACCGAAATAATTGTAAAATCCACATTCAAGACAGGATCACCTTCTGTTGGATTAGGAGGAGGAGTTACACTAAAATTAATGCCATCTATCGAATACAAAATTTCCAAATTACCTGTAGGACAAAGCGGCATAATTTCCGTTTCACAACCCATAGGCAATTGAAAAAGACTAGCATTAATTTGCGGATAGACCGTAGCCGTAAATGTACCTCCAAAAAGGTTCAATTCATTATCAGTTGTACAATCTATCTCCAATGTATAAATAACAGGAGCAGCTCCACATCCAGGTGGATTAGGTAAAGTAACATTCGTAGGATCAGTAACAAGATTACCAGAAGGATCACGCCACAAAGCCACAGATTCATCAGGCAAGTCTGTCACCACACCAGCAGAATACTGCGTCAAATCAATAACCGTCCCACTACAATATTCCCCTGTTTCATCCACAGGATTCAAAACCATCGTAGGACAAGCATTGCCGCTACCACAAGCTACTGTATAAGTTGCTTCAAAAGCACATTCGGCTGGTGCGCCTGTTACATTAATCGTAAAATTTACATTCAATACAGGATCACCTTCCGCTGGATTTTCAGGAGGAATCGGACTAAAGTTTACACCATCAGTCGAATACCAAATATCCAAACCACCAGTAGTACATGAAGGAACAATTTCTGTTTCGCAACCACTTGGTAAATCAAATATAGAAGCATTACTAGCAGGATCAGGATACACAGTAGCTATGTAAGTTCCTCCAGGAGCCAATACACCAGGTTGAGTAGGGCAAGGCACTTCCACACTATACGTCAATACCACAGGCGCACAATCAGGTGGTTCTGGTAAAGTCGTATTAGTAGGATCAGGCACAACATCCCCTTCATCATCATACCAAATAATCGTTTCCATTCCTGTCGGATTATCAATAATCATATCCGAATAAACCGTCAAATCAATACTACTTCCTGCACAATGATTATCAAATTCATAAAGAGGATCAGTATCAATCATACAAGTAGCAGTACATTCGATGATAACCTGACTTCCTGTACCACAAGATAAAGTCCCTTCCGCCAATACTTGATAATTATAAATCAATGGATCATCTCCAACATTGATACTAGGAGGCGGATTTTCACTCCAACTACCATTATAAAAATATAGAATGGTCAATTCTCCATCAGGACAATTAGGAATGATAGTTGGATCACAACTAAATTCAGGAGGAGAAGGCACAATAAAATATACATCTTCCAATAAAGCATCTGTTGGATACACATTAGCTGTATAAGTCAAAGTCTCCACCAAACTATTATCCTCTGTACAAATAATTTGAAGAGTATAATTAAGAGGCACAACCGTACAAGTAGGAGAGAGGGTAAGTATTTCCAACGAAGGATCAACCACCTCATTTCCTTCACTATCATACCACACCAATAATGCAGTCGCATCATTATCCGTCATCACATCATTCGATAAAGCCTGTAAGTCCACAATATCTGTTTCACAATATTCTCCACTATCCGAAGAAAAGGAAGAAACAACCATAGTAGGACACTGTCCCATCACAGATTGAAAACAAACAAAGGAGAGTAAAAGGAGTAAGTTAGTAAGTATAAGTTTATGTTGCATAAATCCCAAATGAGTAAATAATTTTTTCCAGTAGTTTCTATTTGATTTTTAGGAGCGAAAGGTTCGGTGTTTCATCGTTACAGAAAGTCCCGCTATCCGTTCTCATCGCTGTTGCCCTACCACAACCCATGCCAATTCACAACACAGCGATACCACTCCTATCGGGGCTAGATCGTTGAGGACTGTACCCGTAGTAACTGAACGGTTTTAGAATTTAATCCATTCAGATCTATTTTTGAAAGTAAAAAATCCCCTCTTGGGGGGGAGGGGTGGGTTCACTCCCCAAACCACATTCACGATCAAAAATCCCCTCTTGGGAGGGGTTAGGGGTGGGTTCACTCCCCCAACCACATTCACGATCAAAAATCCCCTCT
>JAHDBB010000057.1 GCA_020630635.1 Chitinophagales bacterium | reverse complement strand
GCAAAATTCTCGCTAAATTTAATGTTCCTAGCTCAAAGCCAACACCCCGCTACCGAAATTTAGCAAGCCAACGCTTCTTTTTCGGTTCTGATTTGATTTAACCGAATGATAATAAATTATAAATCAACACTTTATCTTTCAGTTAATCCGAAATTCATATTAACCTAACATATCTTTCATCGTAAAAATTCCCTTTTTGTCTTTTATCCATTCAGCGGCGGTGATGGCTCCTTGTGCAAAAGCGTCTCTGGTGTGGGCTGTGTGTTTGATTTCTAAGGTATCCATAGCAGATTGGTAGATGACTCGGTGAACACCTTTGACATCATCATTGCTGCGGTGAGAAATAATGGGCATTTTATCGGGATTGTCATTATCTTCTTCGTCTGTCCAACTGTCTAAGCGATTGATGCGCCATATCAAATCATCGGCTAATGTGATGGCTGTGCCGCTGGGTGCATCTCGTTTTTCTTTGTGGTGGGTTTCTTCGATATGTGGGGTATAGACTTTGTGTCCGTTCATTAATTCGGCTAAGTATTGGTTTACTTTGAAAAATAGGTTCATACCAATACTAAAGTTGCTGCCGTAAAAGATGGCTTGATCTTCTTGTTGGGCGAGTTCTTTGATGTATTTGAGCTTTCCGTACCAGCCTGTTGTGCCAACTACTACAGGAACATTGGCTTCAAAGCACTTTTCTATATTGGGAACGGCGGCTTGGGGTTTGGTAAATTCAATGGCTACGTCTGCTTCTGATAGCGCATCAGTGCTAAAAGAGTGGGCATTGGCAGAGTCACTTCTAAGGATGACTTCATGTTGACGATATTTATTTTTGAGTAATTGGTCGATGGCTTGTCCCATTTTGCCGTATCCTAATATTGCTATTTTCATAAGAAAATGATTTTGTTTGAGGCAAAGTTAGATATTTTTTGATTTTTACAATACTCAACTGAGCATTTAATCTGGCTACCCGTCTAAGGTTGCCACCACTATTGCCCTATTTTACAATCTTTTAAAATGGCTCAGTATCTGAAGCGTTTTGTCCATTCTCAAATAGCCCCGATAGGAGTGGTATCGCCCTTGAGCAAATTCGTGAATTTGCTCTACAAGGGCGATAAGAACGGATAGCGGGACTTTCTGTAACGACGAAGCGATAAGCCTTTCGCTCCTAAAAAATAATGCTTTTCATTGAAAAATATCAATCGGATTGCTAGTTCACTTCTTACATAGCAATCCGATTGAGTAAAACTTTTATGGATAAAAAAACTAGTCTTTCTTTATCGTTTTTATCTTGATGGCATTTTCATCATTGGTTGGTTTGGGAATGGGAGGAGTGCCACAAGGATTGATAAAGATGCTAAATTGGGTATTAATTGGTACATCAAATTCAGGTCGCAATTCTACATAATTTCCTCCATGAAAAGTTACGGTATCTCCTGTTATTACTTGTCCATCGGAAGTTACTACATGGTTGGCTTCATAAAGTCCTGATGGGATCGGTGTCATCGGACCTGGAACATAAAGCGTATCAAGACAACCAATAAGTATTCCACCTCCACAAGAACAATCTGCTTGAAGGGTTTCATCTGCCGTATTTGGATTGCCATCGTCACAAACATCGCCAATATTGCTAAAGGCTGTCGGGCAACTGTAACAGCTAGATGGGTTATTGGTCATACCAGGTGTAGCGGTACAGCCATTGCTCCACGAACTTCCATCGAATTGTATGGACTCACCGATTTGGATAGGTGTGCCTTCTGATACGCCAACATCTACACTTGTAAAATTAGCAGCAGGACCATTGAATGCCATAATAAAACCTTCGTAAGAGATAAATTGAATGAGTCCGCCTCCTAAACAGCTAATTGATATTCCCTCTGAATCATTTTGTAGGCTGATATTCCAAACATAGTAATCATAATTGGCATCAGAAGAAACAAAATCGGAGTTGCTTAGTTGATAGTCGTTTGTAACGAAACCCAACCCATTAGTAGAACTATTGTATAAATGGATAAGTATTTGGGTTGGATCATCCCCATTGGGAACAGCTATTTCGATAAATTCATTGACATCATCGCCTACATTATCATAGTGAAATTCATTGATAAAAGCACCTGTTGGACAAATACCGATTATTGTACCAGCACAGCTACAATCGGCTTGGATAATGTCATTCGCTGTAAAAGAGAAGAAATCATTACATTCATCTCCAACATTATCAGGAAAACAAGGATTGATTGTGCCAGCACAGCTACAATCGGCTTGTACGGTATCATTATCGGTGGCTGGATCGCCATCATCACAGGAATCTCCGATATTCCCGAAACCAGCACAATCGACCACACAGGCGGCAGTACTATTGACATCGCCAACCGTTGCACAAGCATTGAACCAAGTTCCATTGACTAGTTGGATGGTTTCATTACAAGGAGTAACATTGGTTTGATTGACACCTATTTCATTACTCGTTTGCCCGATAGCAGGACCATTTAAGGCTAAGATTTCCCCTTCGTAGCTTATAAATTCACAGGGCGTTCCTTGAAAGGAAAGTGCTAATCCATCTGATGAGCCATTTTGGATGAAACCTACCCAAGTATAGTAAGTAACTGTACCATCATTTGTTCCTACTGTAAAATTGTCTAAAGTAATGGTATTGTACACCATATCATTGAGTCCATTGTACAAATCTATTTGTAAATCTGCTACACTGCCTGTGTAACTGTTGGGAACAGCCACTTCAATTACTTCATTGGCATCGTCCATATCACAGTCGTAGGCAAATTCACTAATGTAGGCTCCTGGACAGGTTAGAAAGGTCGAACAATCACTAGGATTTACAGTTCTAGTTGTGCTTACACAAGTGGGATCTGCATTATCAACAACTTGTATATCAAAAGGCGTAGTGGAGGCATTATTGGGTAAGGTGACGATGATGGGCGAACTCGTGCCACTTGCTAAAACCGTATTTCCATTGGTGACATTAATAACATTGTATGTGCCACTACCGTTAATTGCGGAAAAGCTTACATAAAAAACATAGTTGTTGCCACTACAGTTACCATTGATACTCGTACCAATAATGTCACAAACAGGGGGCGTAAAACAATTATCTACTGCATTGGGATAGGGTGTAACGGCAGTTGCATTGGTCATTTCATTGTCTAAAGCATTGATTCCACTATAAGTCCATTCCGTATCATCAAATACAGGATTAGGCATCGCATCATTGGCGGCTATCCATCCATCTAGATATTCCCAAGTTTGACCTGTGCCATCTATATTAGGATCTCCTAGTGCATCTACTGTTATTCCATTACAATATAAGAGGAATGCATCGTCTCCATTGTTGCTCACTTCAATGCTTTCATAACAGGCTGGAAAACCAAAGAAATTATTAAAGGAGATAGGACTTGTGGTTATCCAAACACAGTCACCAGCGTTTAAGGCATCAGGGGGAAAGGTATATTCTAGACCATTTACACCAAATTCATTATATACTCCATCTACGCTATAGATGCTTAAATCAGGAACTGGACCAGAGGCGCAGAGTTGTAAGGCTTTAGGAGTTCCGCCTGAAAGTGGACCATCTATGGCTCCGCCTATATACAAATTTCCACATTGTGCTTGTACAAACAAAGGAAGTACACCTAAAAATAAGGAAAGGATTATTTTTTGCATGTTTATGATATTTTGGGGGTTAGTGAAATAACAAAATTAGGAGTTTTATGGGATATATCAACAATGTACTATAAAATAAATTTGTTTACTTTTTTATTCCTATAATTAGGAGCGAAGGGTAAGGTTCGTTGTCGTAAAGGAAAGTCTCGCTATTCGTTCTTATTCGTGTGGCTAAGTTTTGGGTAGCCAACGCTGCTACACGAATACCACTGCTATCGAGGCTATTTTGCATGGTCTCTATCTCTATTAAAGGAACCATTTTCAATAGAAAAGCAGGTATAAAAAAATCCCCAATCTCTTGCGAAATTGGGGATTGATAAGGTATTTTTTAATCATTACTGAATCGAAAAACTAGTCTTTTTTGACGGCTTCGGCATCTTTTACTTCGATAGCATTTTCATCTTTGATTGGTTTGGGAATGGGAGTTACTCCACAAGGATTGATAAAGATGCTAAATTGTGTGTTGAGAGGTACATCAAATTCAGGACGTAATTCTACATAATTTCCACCATGAAAAGTTACGGTGTCTCCCATGATGACTTGACCATCAGAAGTGACTACATGATTGGCTTCATAAAGACCGCCAGGGATCGCTGTCATCGGACCAGGAACATACAATGTATCCACACAACCGCCGCCCATTCCGCCGCCACAAGAACAATCGGCTTGAATAGTTTCACCAGTTGTGGCTGGATCACCATCATCACAAGCATCACCAATATTGGTAAATGAAATTGGACAATCATAACAAGTAGATGGATTATTAGGCGTACCAGGAGATCCTGTACAACCGTTGCCCCATGAAGTGCCATCAAATTGTAAAGACTCACCAATTTGGATAGCAGTACCTTCTTCTATACCAATGTCGCTACCCATTACACCCATTGCAGGACCGTCTGTTGCCATAAAAGCACCTTCATAAGTGATAAACTCAATAAGAGCACCTCCTAAGCAACTAATAGCGATACCATCTGGACCGTTTTGCATAACAACATTCCAAACATAGTAATCATAATTGGCATCAGAAGAAACAAAGTCAGCACTAGTTAAATTATAGCTTCCATAACTTCCACCGCCATTACCATTATATAAGTCTACTACGATTTGGGTTGGATCTCCACCATTAGGAATGGCTATTTCGATAAATTCGCCTACATCTGTGCCGACATTATCATAGTGGAACTCACTAATAAAAGCTCCTGTAGGACAAGCTCCTACTATTGTACCAGCACAACTACAATCTGCTTGAATCATATCATTGATGGTGTTGGCATTCATATCATCACAAGGATCACCGACATTGTTAGGGAAACAAGGGTTGGGCGTTCCAGCACAGGTACAGTCAGCTTGTACGGTATCATTATCAGTTGATGCGTCCATATCATCACAAGAATCACCAATGTTTAACATAAGCGTAGGACAATCGATTAAACAAGCAGCATTACTATTTACATCACCAACAGTTGCACAAGCATTGATCCAAGTTCCTCCAAACAATTGGATGGTTTCATCACAAGTCGTTGAGTTGGTTTGGTTGACTCCTACATCTATACTCATTTGTCCAACCGCAGGACCGTCTAAAGCTGTGATTGTACCTTCATAAGTTAAAAACTCACAAGCAGCTCCTTGATAAGAGAGAGCGAGTCCATCAGGTCCGCCATTTTGGATAGAACTACCAGAACCAGCCCAAGTATAATAAGTGACGGTTCCATCATTGGTTCCTGCTGTAAAGTTGTCTAAAGTAATGGTATTGTAAACCAGGCTGTTGCTACCGTTGTATAAATCGACTTGCAAATCGGCTAGACTACCTGTATAACTGTTAGGAACAGCGACTTCAATTACTTCATTGGCATCTCCTGTATCACAATCATAAGCAAACTCACTGATATAAGCACCAATTGAACAAGAACCGACTGTTGTACCTGCACAACTACAATCTGCTTGAATCAGATCATTGATAGTAGTAGCATCCATATCATCACAAGGATCGCCTACATTATTAGGGAAACAAGGGTTGGGTGTACCAGCACAGCTACAATCAGCTTGTACAACGTCATTGATAGTAGAGGCATCCATATCATCACAAGGATCACCAATGTTTAACATAAGCATAGGGCAATCCAATGAACAAGCTGCTGTACTGTTTACATCACCGACAGTTGCACAAGCATTAACCCACATTCCGCCAACCAATTGTATTGTTTCATCACAAGTCGTTGCATTACTTTGATTTACTCCTACATCTGTACTCGTTTGTCCAACAGCAGGACCATCTAACGCTAAGATTGTACCTTCGTAGCTTATGAACTCACAAGCAGCTCCTTGAAAAGAAAGTGCTAATCCATCAGGTCCGCCATTTTGTATAGAACTACCAGAACCAGCCCAACTGTAATAAGTGACTGTACCATCATTCATTCCTACTGTAAAGTTGTCTAAAGTAATGGTGTTGTAAACTAGACTATTGCTTCCATTGTACAAATCTATTTGTAAGTTTGCTAAACTACCTGTGTAACTATTGGGAACAGCGACCTCAATGACTTCATTGGCATCCGATAGATCACAATCATAGGCAAACTCACTGATATAAGCACCTGGACAAGTTGGAATACTTGAACAGTCGAGTGGGTTTACTGTTGCAGCTATGCCACCACAAGTTGGATCAGCATTGTCAACCACATTGACATCAAAGGGTGCTGTTGAGGTATTACCTGCTAAGGTGATAGTGATAGGAGAGCCTGTACCACTTCCTATAACTGCATTACCATTGGTAACATCAATTACATCGTAGTTGCCACTTCCATTGCTTGCTGTGAAATTTACATTGAAAATGTAATCGCTGCCACTACAGGCACCTGAAGCTCCTACATTGGTAATTGAGCAAACAGCTACAGTTGGACAATTATCTACTGCATTGGGATAAGGATTGGCAGCAGTAGCATTGGTTGTTTCTCCGTCTAAGGCGTTGGCACCGCTGTAGGTCCACTCGGTATCATTGAATACGGGGTTGGCAACCGCATCACTAGAAACAGCCCAACCATCTAAATATTCCCAAGTTTGACCTGTGCCATCTAGGTTGGGATCTCCAAAAACATCAACAGTTGCGCCATTACAATATAAAACAAGGGCATCATCTCCATTAATGTTTACAAATGCATCTTGATAACAGGCTGTAAATCCAAAGAAAGCATTGAATTGAATGTTATCTGTTGTGATCCAAATACAGTCGCCAGCATTTAAGGCATCAGGAGGAAAGGTGAATTCTGCTACGCCGGCTGAACCACCTCCATTGGTAACAGATTCGACACCGTAGATACTTAAATCAGCAATGGGACCAGAGGCACACAGTTGTAGGGCTTTGGGTGTTCCCCCTGATAATGGACCATCTATAGCTCCATTAATATAGAGATTACCACATTGGGCTTGTAGTAAAAAGGGGAGTAAAATTGAAAATACGGAAAGGATTATTTTTTTCATACTTATGATTTTTTGAAAGGCTTTTTTGAAAAGGTGAAAATAAGTATAAAAAAATGATATTTTAAGGTTTTTGCATTAAATTTTAGGGATTTTTTATTGAATTTAGTGTTTGTGGTGTGGTTGGAGAGGATTGCTAATGTTGCTGGAACTAAGAAATACTTTCCTTAACCACCTAGACCTGATAGTAGTGGTATTCGTGTAAAAGCGTTGGCTGCCTAAAACGTTGGCGACACGAATAGGAACGGATAGCAGGGAGACCTGTTGCGATGAAAGAGTAATAACCGTTCTCTCCCCTAAAAGATGAATAGGATTTTTAGAATGAATCGGGATTAATAGGATTTCAATTAGGATAGCTATATATGCAGGACGAATGTGAGTGTCCTTTTATCAATCGGATTGCCTCTACTTTTATAGGTTAGCAATCCGATTGAAATGACTTGATTTTTAGGGTTTTTGGATAGAAAATGGAATGGAATCATTTGGTAAGGGCTTGGAACTGGCGCAGTTGATAATCTTTGCGGAAAAATCGGTGTTGATGGGGACATTGAAATTGGGAAGAAGGTCTATGTGACTGCCCGCATGAAAATTGACATTATTGTTTGGGTTGATATTGCCATCTGATGATACCGAAGAAGCGGCTTCATAAGTTCCATCAGTGATGTTATTATTAAGCGTTAAATTGTTTGGGCAGTTATTGTTGCCGCCACCATTGTTCCCTCCACCAGAATTGGAAGTGGGAGTACAGTTGGTTGTGAGTTGGTAATTGCCTGCGGATGTATTCCAACCACTTACCAATATGTAGTAAGTCAAACCTGGTACCGTTGAAAATTCAACTTGGGAATGTGTAAAACTGTGGCTACAAGCCGAAAGCATTTCGTCATTGCCTGTTATACAATTGAGCGCATTGCAATTGTCTCCACTATATACAAATAGTTTCGTATCGTAATCTGTATTGGCACTACAAGTAGTGATACTAAGGCTATCACCTGTTCCTGTAAAAACATACCAATGAGTTGGCGCATTATCGGTACTTACGACACAATTATTGAGGAGATTTCCACTATTAGCCCCGATTGTGTTGCCTGTGGAGGGAGTACTGCAACTGATACTGCCTTCTACTGGACACGCTTGATTGGCTACAATATTGAGGGTGTAGTCTTCTATTTCTCCAAAATCATAGATCGTACAAGCGTCAATAGGTGGCTCGTTCCAACGCATTAAAACCCGCATACGAGTTGAACCTAAATTGGCTCCAGAGGGAACGGTAATATTGGTTGAGACTGACTGGCTGCTGGCGGTATTGCTTTGGAAAACTAATTCGTTGGTGTCAAATACATCATTTTGGTTCCAATCAATGTACACTTTCCAATATTCATTGAGAAGGTTGTTGGCGAATCCAGGTGTAAGGGTCAAGGGATAGTTTTGTCCTTGTGTAATGCTGGTCGAAATATTGGTATAATCGCCATAACCACCATTAGATCCTGTGATATTGTTGATGCTATTGAAGTTGACAATGGCGATCCATTCTTTGGTGGCATCAAAGGTGATAATGTTACAGTAATTTTGTCCTTGTAAATGGTGTGAAAGATGGAATAGACAGGCAATTAGACAAAAATAGAGTACTGTTTTCATTGGAATGAAGTTGTGTAAATAGAATATAAAAAGGAGAGGCTGGTTTGACTTTTTATATACGTAGGGGGATGGAGTTATGTTTCTTTGTGGTTTTATCCTTTCGGTTCTTTGGTGGGAGAGAAAATTTTCTTTACTTGTTTTTGGAGCAGAGTGTTATTTACTTTATTGGGAGCGAAGGGTTGGGAGCTTCGTCGTGATGGCAAGTCTCGCTGTCCGTTCTTATGGACACTCCAAAAATGACATTTTTTAAAAAAATGTCATTTTTCCGTATCGATACCACTTCTATCGAGGCTATTAGGTTAAGGTCAGGACTTCTTAGTACCAGTCGTATTTGGGTAGATTAGAAATAAAGTTTTACAAGCTGTTGTGTGGCTTCGTGGAGACTTTGTAATGCTTGAATTTGAGAGGGAGGAATTGCTTCTTTTGATAAGGAAAGCTGAATATGGATTTCTAAAGTGTAATCATTGAGTTGTTGGAGTTCTACAATATATTGACCCACTTCATTGAGGACTTGAAAGGACTTTTGGGGATTAGACGAAAGGTCTATCTTTTGGTCAAAGGTAAAAGTATATTGACCATGATCTTGAAATAAAAAGTCGGGATAAAAAGGCAGGTCTCTTTTAGATGGATTCAAATTTTGGGGTAAACAATAATGGAATAAATCGTTTAAATCCAAATAACGAAGACTATCTTCTTGTTGGATTAAATTAGCTGCAATATAAGAGGATTTTACTTTCGTTTCAAAAGGGAAGTTGGTTTCATAATCTATTTGCTTTTTCCCTATCAAATTGATCGAAGGAAAGTCTTCTAAGCGTTTATAGTAGATGGGTGAAATCAATGGATCAGGTTCAGCTTCTAAATGGTAGGGACGCAAGATAGTCGAAAATTGTCCTGATAAGTGGGTTGTTATTTCTAATGAAATTGTATTTTTTTCAATATTGACTTGAGCATTGATGATGGTTTTTCGTTGATTATCTTTTTCAGTTGTTTTACGAGTTTTCCAAAATAAAACATTGTCTGGTTCAAAGCGATTTTTTAAGGTTTGTTTGATCAAATAAGCCGTCGTATTTTCCATATAAAAAGGCAACTCATCTAAGAATAAACCATGTCGGCTACTTTTGGGTAACACAAAATGGATTTTATCCTTGATACGAACAGCGTATAATTGATGATTGGCCAATAGTGGATGACAATTTTGTTCTTGGATGTGAGCAATCCGATTGTCAGCAATGTTGACCAGAAAAAAGTCGGTTCCTAAACGAGCCAAAAGACTTTGATAAATCGAAAAACGACTGATTTCTCGCAAGGTTTTAAGTTTCAAAAAATCAGGAATCCGTTCCAACTGATTGTCTTCTCCTTTATAAAAAGGATCGTCATTTTGATAACGAAATTCCGTAGCCATATGATGGTGCATTTGTTGCAATAAGCCCAATGAATCTTGTTGAAGGGCTAACTTTTTTTGTTGTAGAAAAAAGCGATCCAATGCCTTTTCTTTTTTAGAGATTTTTTGGAGAAAATAAGGCAAGTTTTCATCTTGATAACCATAAAAAGGACGAGCATAAAAACTCCATTTATAAGGTATGAATTTTTCTACTTCATAGTCGTTCCAAATACCATATTGCCGATTGTGTTGGTAATAAATGAAATGCGGTAAATCTTGATACAATCGACTATGGGTTTCATCTGTACAAGCTGCCAAGTTTTTCCAATGCCATTGAAATATCGTGGTTGAAAATCGTTTTTGTCTATTATAAATGGTATCGTGTGGCGTGGCTTCATTTTCAAAAAAGAAGATATACAATTCATTGGATGGATACTCAAAATTATAAATACTTTCTTGTTTGGCGATATTAGAATGGAAGAATAAACGCAACCAATTATAAGCTCCTGTTTGTTTATAAACTTCTTCGGCTAACGTAAAGTTAGAGTCATTGCTCCAATACTCAACAACAGGTAAATACACTTGATATTCTACCTCTACAATATCACCTACTTCCAATCTTTTGATCTTGAAATTAAAATCATAAAGATTGGTGGTTTGACGATTATACGTTTCCGTTTTGGTGTCAATAACATCTTCCACTTTTGCTTTATAGACTCTGCCATTCGCTTTTTTGATTCTTGCCGCAAAATATAAAACTTCGGGATCAAAGTAGCGTAATTTTTGAGGGCGAACTTCCCGATTTAATTCATTGATATGTTGATCCCAAGCAGGATCAACGGATTCAGGTAAGTTGAATTGACTGAATTGTTCGATGCCTTTGGGAGTCAAATATTGTAAAAGGACTTTTTTGGTAATGATGGTTTTGAGAGTATAAGGATGAATTGTCCAATCCGTTTTTTCACTTAAAATAACGACATCTTCTTTTTCAAAAATAGGGTCTATAGCTGGTGGAGTAGGGAAGGGTTTAGACCATTCGTGTTGATGACGGCGATAAGGCGTTCGTTGAGCGTGCATTTGTTGTGCCAAGCCCAAAAAACAAAAAATAAGTAAAAGGATTTTATTCATAAATTAATTATATATGGTACAGCTTCTGGAGCTATGCGTTTATTGCTTCAACCAACTATGTCTGAATGAATTAAATTCTAAACTGATGCAGTTGGCAGATGTTCTGTCCTTTACCAATTAGACCTGATAGAAGTGGTATGAATGCAATGCATTGGCTGCCTAAAACGTTGGCTGCATTCATAGGAACGGATAGCAGGACTCTGCTGCACGACGAAGCAAGACTCGTTCTCTCCAAAAAATTAAACCTTAAAATAATAAACCCAATTCATTTGTTCTTTTGTCAAAAATGTTTCAAGTTGTTGGGTTAATTCTTTCTTACTTTTGGCACTAGCAACAACCGTATCATGTAATACAGCAAAGTGACGTTTTTTTATATCAAAATCTTTAATAGTAGCCTTGTGGGGACGAGCAGCAATTCTTCCACATTCTCGATGATAGATCGCTTTTAAGTCTTTATTTTTATTGGCAAGCTGATAAATTTCCTCTTCATAATAATCCCGATTGGTCGCATTTTTCAAATAATAAATGAGCAAATCTTCGTCTTTGGTTTCCTCCTCTTTTTGGACAATCGGCAATTGAGTAATAATACCATGTTTTGCCTTTAGTTCATTGTACTCTTGATTCAATCTTCTTTTTATATTGCCTCCAAACCTAATTTGTTGACTCGCCAAAATACCATCATAAATAATCATATCTTTGAAGGGTAAGAGAGCCATCGTTACAATACTTGGCAGATAATTTTTGGGAATGTAATACTCAAAAGGCTCTATGAGTGAATGAACACCAAAGGCATAGTCGTCATTCATAAAAACAGCATAGTTGCTCAAGTATTTTACAAGATAAAAATTACCTGTGACTACGTGTTTAAAACCTGCGACTATATCTAAATAATCTGGTGGTAAATTGCTCGGATTCTCTTTGACAAAATCGTCAATCAAATGAAGATGGTCGTGCAATTTATCTCGCATCAATGCCTTTTGATTGATGGGCAATGAAAGATATTCGTTGGCATTTCCCCCTAATTTATTATCTACAAATACATTAATTTGTTCATATAAACGCAAAAAGAGTTCATAATCATATTCGTTCAATGTCATATTTTTTATATTTTCAATGAGATAAAAAGATGCCTTTAAGGTAAAACGAAAACTTGATTTTTCCAATTTTTAGGAGCGAAAGACATTCATAATGGTGAATTATGAATGCTCAATTATCAATGCGGTTCTTTCTTGATTTTTTTCTTTTTAGGAGCGAAGGGTTTGAAGCTTCGTTGTGCAGGGAAGTCCCGCTATCCGTTCTTATCCCCCTTGTAGAGCAAATTCATGAATTTGCTCTACAAGAAGGGATACCACTCCTATCGGGGCTAGTGGGTAGAGGACAGAACGTATAGTAACTATCGGTTGGGATTGTATAAAATGAATAAGCCTTACTTTTTAGAATTTAAAGAATTTTGTAGGCTTTTATCTTGAAAATCAAGCCCATATAAGTTAAAATACGTACATGTTTTACCAAAAAAATGGAATAAATGAACTTAAATGCTGGTTTATTCGTACTTAAAGAAGATTTTGTCATAAAATAAGCCTACTTTTGCACGCTGAAAATTTCCATAGTATGAATGAAATAAAAAATATAGCTATTATTGCCCACGTCGATCATGGTAAAACCACCTTAGTGGACAAGATTTTTCACCAAACCAATTTGTTTAGAGAAAACGAAGAGGTTGGAGAATTGATATTGGACAACAATGACCTTGAACGAGAACGAGGTATTACCATTGTTTCCAAAAATGTCTCTGTTCGCTACAAAGGAGTTAAAATCAATATCATTGATACACCTGGTCACGCCGACTTTGGTGGAGAAGTAGAACGAGTTTTAAAGATGGCAGATGGCTGTGTTTTATTAGTCGATGCTTTCGAGGGACCAATGCCCCAAACCCGCTTTGTTACCCAAAAGATGTTAGAATTAGGACTCAAACCATTGGTTGTAGTCAACAAAGTTGATAAAGACAATTGTCGTCCAGAAGAAGTCGAAGAAGCCGTTTACGAGCTATTTTTTGATTTAGATGCCACCGAAGAACAACTGGAGTTCAAAACCATTTTTGGAAGTTCTAAACATGGATGGATGGGAACCGATTGGAAGAACCCAACCAGTGACATTACGCCATTGTTGGATGTCATCTTAGAGGAAATTCCTTCTGCACAAAAAAATGAAGGAACCGTACAAATGCAAATTACGTCTTTGGATTATTCCAATTATAGTGGACGTATTGCGATTGGTCGTGTACATAGAGGAACTTTGAAAGAAAATACGCCTGTATCTTTGGTAAAACACGATGGTTCTATCGTCAAAACTCGCATCAAAGAACTATATGTTTTTGAAGGTTTAGGACGTTCTAAAGTGAGCGAAGTGCCAGCAGGAGAGATCGCAGCAATTATTGGTTTAGATAATTTTCAGATTGGTGAAACGATCGCTGACTTTGAAAATCCTGAAGCATTGCCAGCCATCGCTATTGGAGAACCGACCATGAACATGCTTTTTACCATTAACAACTCGCCCTTTTTTGGTAAAGAAGGAAAGTATGTTAATTCTCGTCAAGTACGAGATCGTTTATACAAAGAGACCGAGAAAAACTTGGCGTTGAGAGTAGAAGATACAGAATCTCCTGATTCAATGATTGTCTATGGTCGAGGTATTTTGCATTTAAGTGTCTTGATTGAAACCATGAGAAGAGAAGGTTATGAGTTACAAGTTGGACAACCTCGTATCATTATCAAAGAAATAGATGGTAAAAAATGTGAGCCGATTGAGTCACTTTCGATTGATGTACCAGAGGCTTTTTCAGGTAAAGTCATTGAGTTGGTCACACAGCGAAAAGGGGAGTTATTGGTGATGGAACCCAAAGGGAGTTTACAGCATTTAGAGTTCAAAATCCCTTCACGAGGGATCATTGGCTTGCGTAATAAAATCTTAACAGCAACAACAGGGGAAGCGGTCATGAATCACCGTTTTGATTCTTTCCAACCGATGAAAGGCGATATTCCAAGACGGATCAATGGAGTTTTGATTTCGAGTGACAAAGGAACCAGCATTCCTTATGCTCTCAATAAGCTGCAAGATAGAGGTAAGTTCTTTATTGATCCAGGTGAGGAAGTGTATGAAGGAATGATCGTAGGTGAAAATACGAGAGATAATGACATCGTAGTGAACGTGGTGAAAGGAAAGCAACTGAATAATATGCGGGCTGCTGGTAAGGATGATGGAAATAAAATTGCGCCTGCGGTGAAGTTTTCTTTGGAGGAAGCAATGGAGTATATTCAGTATGATGAATACTTGGAGGTAACGCCTACTAAAATGCGACTTCGCAAGATTTTATTGACGGATAGCCAGCGTAAACAAAAGGCGAATAAGGCTTTGGCGCATATTAAGTTTTAGTGACTGGTGACAGATTATTTTCTGTTCATTTTTGAATGAGTAAAAATATTTTTGAGAGACACAATGGAGCAATCTGTTGTGTCTTTTTTATTTGGTAGAGGTTGTGACTTTGCAAAATAGCCCCGATAGTAGCGGTATAAATGCAATGCGTTGGCTACCTAAAACGTTGGCGCATTTATAAGAGCGAATAGCGGGACTTTCCGTAACGATGAAAGCCCAACCATTCGCTCCTGAAAAATAAAAAAATAGACAGAACACTTGAGGAACTGAACCATTTTAGAGTTTTGAAATTAAAAATTAGAATTTAACCCATTTGGGTCTATTTGACAATGGTTTCAACCTCCATAATCCATTTTATAATGGAAATCTAATAATAAGTTTAATTTATAATAAAAAAAACATTGTATTTTGAATCCTTTTACTATGAAATGATGTATATATATTTGTAGAAAAACTAGGAAAATTAAAAACGAAACCAATCTCTCTCAAATATATGCAAAAATACTTAACTTTTTGTGTGCTTTTTTTGACACTTTTCATAAATGAACTACAAGCACAAACTAATGACTCTGGCAATGGTTCCATTGAATTTGCCTCAAATGGACCTTGTATTGATGAAGCAGAACGATTGGCAGCCAAAGCCGATGCCAAAGCCAACTTTCAAGCCCTTAAAAATAGCGATACTTGGACAACCTTCAAGTCCAGCAATTCCTCTGTTGTCTCCTTTATCTGGCCTCTCCAACAAGCAGCAGGATTCAACGATTATGGGATTCATGGAGTTTCCCGATTTGTCGATCACAACCCCACAACCACTCCCAGTAATACCGATTATAGCGAATGCTTAGATTACAACTGTAGTAATAGAACCTACGATGTGACAGGCTACAATCACAAAGGTACAGACATTTATCTTTGGCCCTTTAATTGGCTCAAAATGGATGATAATCAAGGAGAAGTTGTTGCAGCAGCAGCAGGAGTCATTGTCTCAAAGGTAGATGGAAATTATGACGAAAACTGCAATTTCTCCAATCCCAATGCCAATTATATCATCTTACAACACAGCGATAATTCACAAACGATGTATTGGCATCTCAAAAGTGGTTCTTTGACTGCTAAAAGCATTGGTAGCACCGTAGCACAAGGAGAAGTGATTGCCTATGTGGGAAGTTCTGGTAAATCGACGGCTCCCCACCTTCATTTTGAAGTAGCCGATGCATCAGGCAATGTTTTAGATCCCTACGCAGGCTCTTGTAACTCCACAACTTCCACTAGTTGGTGGAACAACCAAAAACCCTATTACGACTCTGCCATCAATAAGTTATCGACTCATTCGAGTACGGTTAATTTTAATCCCGATAACAGTATTTGTAATGATAGACCCATCACCAACGAGCAAGATTACTTTTCACCAGGCAGTTCCATTTATTTTTATTCCTTTTATCGAGATCAGTTATCAGGACAAAATAGTCAGCATCGTATTCGTCGTCCCGATGGTTTGGTTTATCAAAGTTGGAACTCAAGTAGTTCTACCAGTCATTACAGTTCCTCCTATTGGTATTGGAACTATTATATTTCTTCAAGCCAGCCACAAGGAAACTGGACCTATGAGGTAACGTATCAAGGAACGACCTACGTACACGATTTCTACATTGGTGTTTATCCGCCCAACCTAACGTATGTTCCCAGTGTCAATTCTTTGAGTATAAACAATACCAATGTCGCTATCAATATGCAAGCCATTAATGACGGAGCAGGTTCGGTAGGAGCGACTTCAACCCTGCGTTACTACCTTTCTACCAACACAACTATATCTACCAGCGACTATCAAATTGGTACAGACAATGTTGGCAATTTATCTGTAAATGCAACAAGCAATGAAAGCATTAATGTAGATGTCGCCACCGTTTCACCGACCATTCCAGACGGGACTTATTATGTTGGTTATTATATAGATGCATCCGATGCGATTGATGAAACCGATGAAAATGACAATACTTTTTATTGGTCAAGTCCTACTGTTACCATCAAAAGAGGCTGTACCAACACTAGTGCTTGTAATTATGATCCGACAGCCAATGTAGATGATGGAAGTTGTGATTTACCAGACGGTTGCACCGATATAAACGCTTGTAACTATGATAGCAATGCCTCTTGTGATGACAATAGTTGTACGTATCCTCCTGTGGCAAGTTTTACCAATCTCAACACAACTTACTGTACCAGTGATGCGAGTGTGACTTTGATCCCCAATATACCAGGCGGTGTTTTTAGTGGCGAAGGCATTTCGGGCAATGTCTTTAATCCTGCGAATGTTACGACATTGGGCGTACCCATCACCATTTTATACCTTTTAGGATCGTCAGGGTGCAGCGACATATACGCTCTACAAACGACGGTGACCAATTGTGTTGATCCAGGTTTAGAGCTATCCCTCAAAGTGATGTTAGAAGGTCCTTATGATGCTACAGTCAATAAAATGAATACCGATCTTCGCCAACAAAATCTGATTCCTTTAAATCAACCTTATAGCCAAGCCCCTTGGAATCATACAGGAACCGAAAGTTTTGTCAGCACTTCCAATATTCCCAACAATGCCGTAGATTGGGTGTTGGTCGAAATGCGGACAGGTTCCCCCAGCAATACTTTACAAAATACGACTTTGGTAGAAACCGTAGCAGGGATCGTCAAACGCAACGGTACAGTCGTTGGAACGGATAACGCTCCTCTTGTTTTCAATCAACTAAGCATTGGCATAGACTATCACATTTTAGTTCGCCATCGCAATCATTTAGATATTATCAGCAGCACATCTATCACAGGAGCAAACGCAATGAGTTACGACTTTACAACAGGCAGCACCACCGCTTTTGGGACTCAACAACTCAAGCCCGTCGGTACAAAGTTTGCGATGTATGCAGGAGACTTTACAACGGATGCCGTCATTCAAATCACCGATTTTAATGCATGGAAATCTGATCCTGCTATCCTCTACATTTATGACTTAACCGATGCCAACTTAGATGGAACGGTACAAGCAAGCGACCAAGACTCTTGGCAATTAAACAAGGCGAAGGTTGCCCCTGCGGAGGTCGTTTTACCATAAGGAATGGATACTTCCTAAAACTATTCCAACCGTATTTTGCCACGAATGCACGAATTGATTTTTGTGTATTCGTGGCTTTTTATTATAAACGCAACTACTCCTTCAATCGGATTGCTATGCACGAAACACAGAGGCAATCCGATTGATTTATCTTACTAAATTTCTATCTTCTTATTGTAAGTTTCTTTTTAGGAGCGAAAGGTTTATCTTTCATCGCAACGGCAAGTCCTGCTATCCGTTCTTATTGCTGCGCTAGCCTTAGAACAGATGCTATCTGTTCCTACAATGCCTAAGCGTCGCAGCAATACCACTTCTATCAGGGCTATTTTGTAGGGACAGAACTGTATGACCTGTCTTAGAATTTTATTGGTATACGCATTTAAAATTAATAATTAGTTATGCCCAAAAACCAACTT
>JAHDBB010000688.1 GCA_020630635.1 Chitinophagales bacterium | reverse complement strand
TGTGGGCTTGGCTTTAACAGCGATACCACTACTATCAGGTCTAGATGGTTGAGGAAAGTACTTCTTAGGATCAGAGATTGTGACGAAGGGGCGGACTGTTCATTTTTTACATGTTGTGACGTAAGGGGACGCAATTTAAAATTTATCCGACTTATTTGTTTTTCATATTAAAAGTGAAACGTCCCCATCGTCCCAAAGCCACAAACCACATTACTATCTCAATGTTGAGACCTTTCAAAAATAGCCCCGATAGAAGTGGTATCGCCCTTGTAGAGCAAATTCACGAATTTGCTCTACAAGGGCGATAATAACGGGTAGCGGGACTTTCCAACCCGACGAAGCACCAACCCTTTCGCTCCAAAAAGAAAAAACACAAGCTGAACCGAATTAATAATTAATAATTCATCATTCACCATTATCTCTAGTCCTTTCGCTCTCAAAAAGAACAATCACAAAATGAATGGCATTAATAATTCATCATTCACAATTAAGCATTATCAATTCCTTTCGCTCCAAAAAATAAAAAATCTTCCAAAAGGATAAGGTCAAAAGCGGAAACTTTTTGCTAATAATGGAGTATTATAAAAGATGACTATAAGCTAAAATATTGATAATAAGTAGATTATTGATTTTTTAGGAATGGTCTTATGAATGACGAAAAATAAAAGCCATTTTACTTTTAGTGACTAAAAGTTGCTTTATTAGACAAAAAAGATGGATATTGTACATTAATTAATTGTTAAGCAATGAGCAATGATTCAAAACCATTTGTTAACCCAATATAAAGTGATAAACCTTCCTTTTCTTCACATTATAAAAAGCCTGTGCTGTCTTATGAAACGAGTCTTTTCTATATATTTATGTATCCTCTTAGTTCCTTTTGGATTAGCTGCACAACTTCATATCAATGAATTTGTTGCTGCCAATGATAGTACCACAGGTTATAGTGATCCCAATGGTCAATATGATGATTGGATTGAAATATACAATAGCTCCGATCAAGCCATAGATTTGAGTGGTTATCATTTGAGTGATGATTTTGCCAATGCCAGTTTATGGGCTTTTCCTAATGGAACAACTATAGAAGCAGATGGTTATTTGATCGTTTGGGCAGACAATGATACCACACAAAATGGGTTACATGCTTATTTTAAGTTATCAAGGTTGGGAGAAGAACTTATTTTGACTGATAATGAAGAAAATCCATTAGATGCCTTGTCTTATGATGAGCAAATAAGAGGAAAGAGTTCTGCCAGAATCCCCAATGGTACCGGTAATTTCGTAATAGGAGATGTAACACCAAATGTCAATAATGAGTCGTCAATAGGAGAATTGGTGAGTGCCAATAGTGTGGTTATTAATGAAATCATGGCTTCCAATTCTTTGTCAAGTGGGATTAGCGATGCCGCAGGAGAATATGATGACTGGATTGAGTTGTATAATAAAAATAGTGTGCCTGTTGATTTAGGCGGATATTTCTTATCAGATGATCCAGAGCATAAACGCAAATGGGCTTTTCCTTATGGAACGATGATTCCTGCCGATGGTTATCTAATTGTATGGTGTGATAACGATCAAGAACAAGACGACTTACACACCAATTTCAATCTAAATGCAGCAGGCGAAACCCTAATGCTTTCTTATGGCAATGGAGCCGTTATTGATGAAGTGACCTTTGGACAACAAACGCCCAATATTAGCTATGCACGTATTCCCAATGGCGGTACGATTTTTATACAAACACAGCCCACCTTTAACGCACCCAATAGTGTACCTGACGACGTTGAAGTCAATTTTCAGGATTTGACGATTAATGAGTTTGTTGCATCCAATGATAGTACAAGCACGATTGTTGATGAAATGGGAGAAAATGAAGATTGGATCGAAATATATAACAATACAGATTTTCCTATCTCTTTAGAAAACTTTTTCTTATCTGATTCGATTGGCTATCCTCAACAATGGGCTTTTCCCGATATGATGATTGGAGCAAGAGATTATATCGTTGTTTGGGCGGATGGTGAATTGGATGAAGGGGTTCTTCACGCTAATTTTAACCTAAATCGTTTGGGGGAAGAGCTGATTCTTTCATATAATAGTATGGTGATCGACTCTGTTAGCTTTGGAGAGCAACAAACCAATATGGCTGCTGCTCGTCGCCCTAATGGTACAGGTCCTTTCCAAATTCAAGAGACCACCTTTATGGCGCACAATGACCCCAATTATACCGATCTTTCTGAAATTCCAACCTTAGAATTTCAGGTGTATCCCAATCCTGCAAAAGAAAAAATCGCTTTAGATCTTCAGCGTTTTAACCATTTGAGTGACACAGAAGTTTACATTTATGACAATAAGGGACAATTAGTTTACCAACAAAATTTTGTCCTTACCAATCCTACTTTGACGTTGGATGTATCGTCATTTAATAAAGGTATTTATTTCTTGGAAGTTTATAACCAAGAAATGAAAGCGACCACTAAATTGGTTGTGACGGATTAATTTAAGCCACAGGATTCAAATTAATAGAAAAGATTTTATAGGAGTTTTGCTCTCTTCCGTAGTAGAACTTATCCAATACGTCATAGATGTTTTTTCCTCTAAAGTAGGAAGTATGTAATTGATTGTCGTCATCAATTTGCATCCATTGAATGGTGTAAGAGCTTTCTTGTTGATACTTCTGTTCCAAGTATTCTTCCATCTTGGTCAATGCCTCTATTTTGTCTAAGCCTTTGAGGCTATGCAATAAAAAAGACTGTTCGTGGATAGGATTGATCGTAATCAATTCTAAAGTAACGGTCTCTGCTTTTTCAATATAGTTAAATACCAAATTTTCTTGGGGCATTCCTAAAATGCCAGCAATGTTTTTTTGAATACGTGCGATTTCAATATTGTTATTATTCGATTGTATCATTTTGCTTTTTTTTATAAA
>JAHDBB010000687.1 GCA_020630635.1 Chitinophagales bacterium | reverse complement strand
TAAAAAGATCGTGTTTTATGAGAATAGAAAGAGCTAAAAAATTGAAAGGGGTGATTGCGAAAAAGCAAAATACCTTGACGGTCATTATGGAAAATGTAAATGATCCTCATAATATATCTGCTGTCTTGCGCTCTTGTGATGCAGTCGGTGTGATAGAGGTTTTTATTTTGAATTCGGTGACTAAGAAAAAACATAAAATGGGCAAGAAAAGCTCGGCAAGTGCGATGAAATGGCTCAATATCCATCATTTTACGGATACCAAAGCGTGTTTTGAGGCAGTAAGGCAAAAGTATGATCATATTTATACCACTCATTTGGGGGATGATTCGGTAGGCTTACATCAGATGGATTTGACGGAATCGGTGGCACTGGTGTTTGGTAATGAGCATGATGGTGTGAGTGAAGAAGCATTGGAATTGGCGGATGGTAATTTTGTGATTCCGCAAGTGGGTTTGATCCAAAGCCTCAATATATCGGTGGCTTGTGCGGTGACGTTGTATGAAGCCTTTCGACAAAGGGATGCTAAAGGGATGTATGAAAATTCACAGCTTTCGGAGGTTGAACAAGTGGCGATGTTTGATGATTGGAAGGAGCGATAAAAAAAACGGAAAACATACAAGATGCTTTCCGTTTGGAATTTATAAGGAGTTTAAGTTTATCTTATTATGATTCTTCCGCATTGGCATCTTCAGCAGGAGTCTCAGATGCTTCATTGACAACTTCTTCCGTTACACCCTCTACAGTTGCTTCTTCTGTGTTCGCTGTATTATTTTCAGCAGTTGCTTCTTCTGTATTCGCTGCATTATTTTCAGCAGTTGCTTCTTCTGCGTTATCGGCATTATTTTCAGCAGGTTCTTCTTTGGATTTCGACACCACATTCTTCATCGTGACCAACTTGCTCTCTAAGTCATTGACCTGATTTTTCAATGTCGTCATCTTGTTGCGAATATCTTTGACCAAAGGACTATCTTCTGCCGCTTGTCCAAAGAAGCCGATATTGTTTTCGTACTGATTAATTTGTGCACGAAGACGATCAATCTTATCTCTAATCTTACGACGTTCCAAATTGATAATCTGGTTGGGATTGTCCCCTGCCATCAACTTATGTACTCGATTTTGGAATTCTAAATCCTTGCGTTGTGATTCATTTAGACGAAGAGCATCGTACTTTTCTTGCATCGCATTGCGGTACTGCTGAATCAGTTCATCTTTTTTATCAAACGGCACAAAACCAGTATCATTCCAAGTTGCTGAAATTTGTTTGAGAGCCAAGAAGTCATTTTCAGGTTCTTCACTCAATTCCATTGTTTCGATGCGCTCAATCAATTCCGTCTTAATTTTGAGATTGTCTTCTTGTTCGCTGTTGCGAGAGGTAAAGAAATCTCTTTTGGCATTGAAGAAGAAATCACAAGCAGAACGAAAACGGTTCCAAAGTTTGGTTTCATCTTTTCGACCCGCCGATCCGATGGTTTGCCATTCTTTTTGGAGTCCCAAGAATTTTTCGGTAGCGACTTTCCAATCTTTATTATTTTTTAAGCCTTCTGCTCGTTGAATGAGAGCTTCTTTGCTTTTGGCATTTTCCTCTCTCTTTTCATCAATCGACTCAAAGAAGACTCTTTTCTTTTCAAAGAAAACATCACAAGCATTTTTGAATACGTTCCAGATGGTTTCATTTTCAGAAGAGAAGCCGACTTTTTTCCAATCCTTTTGTGCTTGAATAATAACATCTGTATTAGCGATCCAATTTTTAGGAGTAGCAATCTCTTTAGAGTTGATGTCATGAACTTTTTCACACAATTCAATCTTTTGACGCAACTTCTCATTCAATCCCTCTCTTCTTGAATCATAATGAGCATTGATACGTCCATAAGCGACATCACATTTGCCTCTAAATTCTTCATAAATGCTATCTTTCAAATCCCAAGGCACTGGACCTGTGAATCTCCAATCGTCTTGTAATTTTCGAGCAGCAGATTCCAACTCACGAATATCTTTAATATCTGCCAAACGATCCGCTTCTTGGATAATTTCTCGTTTAGCCTCCAAATTGCGTTGATAATCCATATCCCGCAATTCCTTGTTGATTTTGATATTGTGGTAGAATAGTTCTAACTGATAGTTGTACTCATTTTGCAAGTCAATTCCTCCCTCCGTATTCAGTTTCCCTGTATTTTTCCAACGGTCTTGAATTTCTTTGATAGGCTCATAAGACTGTCCCACATCCTCGCCCTTTTTGAGCAATTTTTTAAGGTCACGAATCACCTCTTGCTTTTCAAAAATGACTAGTTCTTCCTCATTTTTTTGGCGAAGCAGGATATTTTCTTCCTTAATTTTCAGCTTATGCACTACGTCTTCAAAGGCTTGATCCAGTGGGTCGGTTGTAAAAGTAGCAACCTCTTTACCATCTGCGGTCAACAAGTTATGATAGGCCTGTTTGTGTCTTTCAATTTCTTCCTTTGCCCTTAAAACATCCCTTTCATAAAGGATTTTTTCCAGTCTTTCAATAATTTGTTCTTTCATAAAAAAACATTTAAATAGGTTACGTCAAAAAGTTGGTTCTGATATCTATGTGTTTTCTAAAATTCCTTAATTTTTGACCTCGAATGATTTTTGTTTAGGATAAAGCCATACAATAGTCAAAAAATTAATAGTTTGAGCCTGTATGAGTAATGGTTAATTTTTATCATTACTTATCTAAGTTAGTTTCTACGAAATATATTTCCTAATAGTTGGGTTATATTTTTTTCATTTTTTAGGAGAGAACAGTTCCTCTTTCATCGCAATAGGTCTCCCCGCTATTCGTTCTTATCACCAAGCCACCCGAACCCTTTTGCCAAAACACATTGGTGATACCACTACTATCGGGTCTAGTTGGGAATAGAATGTACTTCTTAGTACCAGTAGTAACAGTCTCGTGTCTCTCAATCCTAAAGAATTGAGT
>JAHDBB010000686.1 GCA_020630635.1 Chitinophagales bacterium | reverse complement strand
GAAGATTATCAACAACTAAACACCAGCGATAAATGCACCTCTTTTTCTCATTTTTATACGGCTTCTTTCCCAAAACAAATACGATCATGAACACCACACTTTCATCCATCAAATCCCTTACATTTACGCTCCTATTATTGCTAATCGCCCAAGTAATCGTCGCCCAACAAATCAAAGTTTCACCACAACGAGCCAGCATCAAAGCAGGTGAAAATATTGAGATAAGTTACTCTGTCGAAAATATGGGCAATGGTCAATTTATTCCACCCAAGTTGGATAATTTTGCAGTCGTATCAGGTCCCAATCAATACCAATCTATGCAATGGATCAATGGAAAAAGCAGCAGTATTTTACGATATAGCTATACGTTGAGACCGACCAAGACAGGCAAATTGACTTTGAAAGGAGCAGGTTTTAAGACTCGCAAAAAGACTATAAATGCACCTTCTATTTATATCACAGTTAGTGGCAAAATCCCGCAATCACCCAATCAAGCCATTATGCCCAAAAATGGAAATACCAATGATCCAAGACTCAAAGCAGATACCAATGTGGTACAAATGCCAGACTTGTTTTATCGCATTGAAGTAGACACCAATCGAGTTTACTTAGGACAACAAGCGACCGTTGCTTATAGCCTTTATACCGTCAACTATATCACCAACTACAGTTCTGTTACCACCCCCAATTTGCAGGGTTTTTGGGTACAAGACATCTCGCCCAGTCGAATTACGCCTACGACCTTGACGATTGGCAATAAGGTTTATCAAAAGTATGTGATCAAAAAATATGCGCTTTTTCCACAAAGAACAGGTGAGTTAGAAATCGACCCGATGGAATTAGAAGTGAGTGTTCGACAAATTGCCAGAAATAGTCGCCGTAGTTTTTTCCGACACTACAATACAATCAACAAAAAGCTAAAATGTGAAGGTCGAAAGCTCGCAGTTTATCCATTGCCTGATAAGGGAAAACCCAATAATTTTAATGGAACCATCGGTAATTTCAAGATCAATGTGCGACCAGATCGGACTTCTTGTAAAGTCAATGAAGGGATCACTCTCAATGTTGGTATCATCGGCAATGGGAATCTCAAACTCATTGAATCACTGAATTTGGATTTACCTGATAACTTTGAAGTCTATGATCCGACGGTCTCTGAAAATATCTATGAACAAAATAATGTGGTGATGGGAACCAAGAGTTTTGAGTATTTGTTAGTCCCCAAAGAAGAGGGCGAATATACGATTCCTTCTATCCCTTTCACTTACTACAATCCTGCGACTGAACGCTATGAAACCAAAAAATCTAAGCCTTTAAAACTGACTATTTATCCATCGAACGAAACCGTTTCTACTCCCAAAAAAGAGAAGGCAATTGAGGATATTATGGGCATCAAAACAGACAGTACTTCTTTGCATTCGACTAGTCGTTCCAAGCTGCCTTTAGTATTATTTGGGCTTTTATACTTAGCTCCTTTCTTGGCTTTACCGCTTCTTATTTCTCGCAAACGCAAAGAGGATTTGGTCAAAAGTGATGTAGTAGGCTTGAAACGCAAACAGGCTTTATCTGTCGCCCAAAAGAAGTTGACGACAGCAGAAGCATTGATGAGCCAAAACAAGAAAAAAGACTTTTACAACGAAATCATTCATACCATTTGGGGATATTTAGAAGATAGAGTCAACATCCCTGCCAGCGAATTATCGAAGGACAATATCTCTAAAGTATTGATGGCTAAAAATGTGAAAGAGGCTAAATGTAACAAGCTCATTGAGACGATTCAATATTGTGAAATGGCGATTTTTGCGCCAGTCAAAGACGCAGACAATTTGCAACAAACTTACCAAGACACCATGCAAGTGATCGCCGATATTGAAGAGGATTTAACTTCCTAAGATTTTTATTTTTAGGAGCGAAAGGTTGAGTGCTTCGTCGTTATAGAAAGTCCCGCTATCCGTTCCTATGAATGTAGCCAAGTTTTACAAAGCCAACGCTTTACATTCATACCACTACTATCGGGGCTAGTTGGCACAGTCACCCCGTTTATTTCCCATAAGTTATAATAAAACATTAGCACATTACACCTCAAAAAAGCAAAGTCTCTATTATTTTAACACTTAAATGCAAAAACTGGTATATTTTTTGAAAGACACATGTTAAGTAATGCCATAAGCTATCTATCAATATAGCTTTAACAATGAAAAAAATTTTAATTATTATATATATACTTTTTATTCCACTAGTTGCATTTAGCCAAGAAAAAACCAAAAAAGTTAATTATAAAAACGAGTTTTTTAAAGATTCTTTTAGGGTATTAAAATCAGATCAGACGACCAAGCATGGTCCTTTTGAAAGAATGCTGGATAGCAAAACGCCCTTAGTCATTGGTCAATATGAACATGGTCAGCGTATCGGAATATGGAAATACTATGACTTTTCGGGAGAGTTGATCCAAGAATATGATTTTGATAAGCAGGAACTTATCTTTCACAAAGAAGAAGAAATGCACAGTACCAAAGCATTTCGAGTAAAGACAGATTCTTTCAATATTCAAACGACCTTAGATCGCATCGTCTTACCCATTGGTGGATACATCGCTTTACAAAATTACTTTTTCTATCAACTCCGCTATCCTCCTGCCGCCTACCAACGCAATATAGAAGGGGAAGTCGTCGTTGCTTTTACAGTCGATGAAGAAGGCAACACGAGTAATTTTAGAATCAAAAATTCACTAGGGCAAAGTTGTGATCGAGAGGCTTTACGGTTATTAAAGAACTTCAAAGGTGGTTGGATTCCAGCTATTTACAAAGGAGAACTGATCGCTGCCGAAGCCGAAATCACTGTGAAATTTTTAACAGGTTTCAAACAAACACATCCGATGGTTTTTGATTATGAGTGACGAGTGACGAGTGACGAGTGACGAGTGACGAGTGACGAGTGACGAGTGA
>JAHDBB010000685.1 GCA_020630635.1 Chitinophagales bacterium | reverse complement strand
AGGTCTTTTTCGTATTCTTCTTTATTAGCTTTGACGATGGCGATCAGCTTTTTCCATTTTCTTTTCTTTTTATACAAGCTGACCAAGTCTTTGTCTTGAGTGATATGGCTTAGGTTCCTGTATTTGGTTTTTGGGTTTTCTGCCAATCTATATAAATGGTAAAAAGCCTTTTTCTTGTTGCCTGCTAAGGCATGAGAACAAGCAGCGTTGTAGCGGTGGAATGGGTAGGCCTTCCCATCAAGAGTTGCAAAAGCGGCTTCGAATTTTTCAGCAGAACCTTTAAAGTCCTTTTTGTCATAAAGAGCATCGGCTTCAGTGGTCAAAGAGCGATACTTTTCCATGTCTTGTGCTTGTATGAAAGATACCCACAAAAGACAGATCATAGATATTGATAATAATCTTTTCATCTAAAAAAAATTTACGATGGTTAGTGGTAGACAGCGAAGACTAAGGTTAGTTATAATTAAAGGTGTTCTCATGAGTGTGTGCTCATAATGCAAAGTAAAGGGATAAGGCTTGTTGAAAATTGTATATCTGGGACAGCAGTAGGATTTTGTTTTAAAACCAGCTTTTGGAAATTAGTCTAAAGGTGTAAGATTGAAAGTCATTGTTTTATGATTACACGATTTTAATCAAAACCGATCTAACATACAATGCCTATTTATTTTTATCTATTTTCCAATAAGTGCCTTTGTCACCAAAACGAGTAATATTTTTAAAAAGGGAGGAAGGTTTTTCTTCTGCTTTGACCAAAAAATGCTTGTTGAAATGAGCTTGGTCGTAATAGGCTGCTTGATAAGCTGCTTCTGTTAGACTGACTTGATTATCCTCGTTCATATAATAATCAACCGCTTTTCTAAAACGGACAACTTGTATGAAATCTTTAACGGAACACAAGAGGTGTTTTTTGAAATATCTTAATAAAGTCCTCCTATTGATACCTAGATGATCTGCTATTGAGCTAGCCGAAGCAGTATCTACATTTTCAAGGATGAATTGTACTGCTTGGAGCAAGGCAATATCTTTGAAACCATAATAATGGTTAGAAAAATAAGCATCTAATGCAGCACCTTTTTCTTCAATAGAATCAGTGTCAAAAACGGTTTTTATGGTTTTATCAAATAGGGAACCCATGAACGTTAATTGATAAGGAAGGGCTTTTTCTAGATAATGATTAACTGGTTTTTGGAAAAAATGATTGACTCCTAATGGATGAAAAACGATACCTATTTTTGAAAAGGGACCTGTGATGCTGACTTTTATTTTTTCGAAGATATTTGGGGAGAAGAGTATGTACGGGGCGTAGTCTTCTGTTAGGGGGCTAACGTTGCTGCTTGTTTGGGTGGTGACAATCCTAGAATTTTTATAAACAGTTATAGCGTATTTGTAATTGGGGTAAAACCAAAAAGATTGCTCAAAATCTGGACTCTCAGATGAATGGAAATAATAATAGGCGATATAGTTTTTTAGTTTTTCGTCTTTTGGGAAAATAGTTTTGAAAACGCTATTGGGCATTGTTCCTGATTGAGAAATTATAGTTTTGCTCAAGATACAACAATGCTTTTAATAAAAAAGCCCCTTGCACTGCAAGGAGCCCTAGAACTATACAAACACGACTAGTGTTTGACAACCAAGAATTAAAATTCTTAACGTTTTACAATTTTCTTAGTAATATTATTTTGTCCATCTGTTAGGGAAACAAAATATACACCAGATACTTCATTTTCAAGATTCAGTTCAATTTGATTCAATCCCCTATTGATTTGGATTTCCTTGGTTTGGATATTTCTACCGATTACATCTGATACAATTAAATGAAGTGTCCTATTTGAATCGGAGAAGAAAGATACATTCAATAAATCTTTGACAGGATTTGGAGCTACTGTAAATTCTTTCCAACTCTTGGCTCTCCTTACAGTAATTACCTGCGAGTACTCAAAGGAACCGTCATAGTCCACTTGTTTTAATCTATAATAAGTAACCAATGCAGGTTGATCATCTTCAAAACTATAATTGATCGCTTCACTTGTGTTCCCTTGACCTTCAACTCTTCCAAATTTTTCGAATCGAGTTCCATTGTAAGATTTTTCCAGCTCAAAATGAGAATTGTTGATTTCTGAAGCAGTGCTCCATTTGAGTAGGTTTGTTCTTTCTTGAGCAAAAGCATTAAACGCCATAAGGTCTACGGGTTGAGGCACTCCATCGATTACAAAATCCCATTGGCAATTGTCTCCAGCATTACCGTCAACAACCAAAATGAACTTTTGTCCAATGGTTAAGTCTGGGAAATTTTCAGTACCCGCTGTCCCGGGAGCACCACCTACTTGTAAGGATACATCTCCAACACCTGCTGTACAACCTAAGAAGTTGAGATAATCTCTACTGCCAGGCGATCCACCTGATGTAGTAGCATAGTTCCCAACATTTGCACAGGTAGTAAATGCCGCAAATTGTGCGATACCACCTGTTGGTGAATCATTGCAAACTACATTGTTTACTTCTACAACAGGATTTGTAGAAGTTGCTGTCAAACAAAAATATACTGGGTTATCATTCGAAAACCAGCTATTACCACCACATGTGATTCCCGCCCCACCATCAGCAACTGGAACAGTTGGAGGTGCCCATGATGTTTCTACAGGAGCACCAAAGTTGCATCCACCTGCAGTCAGATCAGTTTCTGCAAGGGCACAATCTTCATTGGCTAATGGAGTTTCTGGCAATGGAGTGATTACGAATTCGCAGTCATCACCAGTATATACATTATTGGCATCCCAAATTTGAATATAAACAGTCGTTCCTGGAGCTGCATCGACACGGAAACTCAAAAGACTCAAATCAAAAAGAATGTCACCACAGCCTAATTCAGTAGCACTTCCACAAGAACCACTATAAACAGTGGCAGAATAATTGGAGTCTGCTCCAACTAAGGAGTTCGCACCACCAGAGATTAT
>JAHDBB010000684.1:1737-2962 GCA_020630635.1 Chitinophagales bacterium | reverse complement strand
TTGAGTGCGCTGTCGTAATGGAAAGTCCCGCTATTCGTTCTTATGCTAAAAGCTTCGCAAAACCTTTTGGCTAATGCTGCGTTTAGCATACCACTGCTATCGGGGCTATTTGGTCTGGGACACAACGTTGATGGTTCGTTTGGGCTTACTAGTGGGCAGCATCCTGAAGAATGCTGCTAAGAACTATACCAATAATTTTTTGGTAACATTTATAGGGGTATACTCACAACTCAACGAGTTCTTTTTTCCTACTTTTATTTTTTCTAATAGATTGATCTGGATTTCTTTTTCTTGTGCGGTCATTACAGGGAAATGATGGTGTGTCGAAGCGTGCTTAAATGTGTCTTCTCCTTTTAGCTCTTTTCTTTCCTTTACAAATTGCTGGTGATTTTCTAAACGTTTTTGAACAACTTTGTTCAAGGATTTTTTGATCTTTTGAAAGTCTTGTTCAAAGAAAGAATTTACTAAGATGGGATCAATATCGAATCCATAAGAATTTCGTTCACTAATCATGGCACTTAAAGTAGTTGTTCCTGTTCCTAAGAAGGGGTCTAAGATGTTATCATTTTTGATGGAAAACATGTTGATGAGACGATAGGAAAGTTCAAAAGGATAAGCAGCACTTCGTTCACGAGTTTTACTATCTTGGATTTTTTGTTTGGTTCCTTTCAAGTCCCATAAGTCCGAAAACCAAGTATTGCGTTCTTCCCAAAAATAAGCACTCGCTCGTCTTTGCTTTTTGTCTTTTTCTGTTTTAAAGTTGCGTTTATTTCCCTTTCTAAAGATGAGGATGTATTCGTGTTCTAAAGTGACGTACGCTCCTGGAGCCAACATACCTGCGCCCATAAATTTAGTAGGAGAATTGGTTGCTTTTCGCCAAAGGATATTGGGTAAGTTTTGAAACCCTAACTCTAAAAATTTCTGTATGATACGGGTGTGATTGGAATAGAGAGCAAAGTTTTTATTGATGGTACGAGTGGCATCTCCGATATTGATACAAGCGATTCCACCTTCAATGGTAACTCTTGCCACTTCTTCCCAAACTTTGTCCATTTCTTGATGCATCAACTCAAAGGCTAAAGGTCCATTTTGTGCTTCAAAGGCTTTTTGTATTTTAGGGTTTTGTTTTCCAAAAATTTCGTCCCACATTTCTATCATTGGGTAGGGTGGGGAGGTGACGGTGAGGTGGATGCTTTGGTCTTTGAGAGGGGAGAGGTTGGTGGAG
>JAHDBB010000684.1:0-1637 GCA_020630635.1 Chitinophagales bacterium | reverse complement strand
TTTGTTGGTGGGGAAAAGACGAGATTTTACGCCTTTGATTTGGTTGGTTTGGGTCTCAAAATTGCGCTTTTCGGCTCTTAGTAATTTGGCTTCTAAGTTGCTTAATGATTTGAGTTGGCGACTCATTTCGCCTAAGGTGGCTTTTTCTAAAGTGACATCAATGGCTTTGGCTTTCGCTAAAATCGGCTCAAAGAGTTTTTCTAATTGCTTTTTTTCTTCGGTTAAACTGACTTCGCTGTCGGTATTTTTTTTGACGTATTGGGTGATGAGTTGGTCGGTATCTTGGAAAATATCTTGGACTTGCATATTCAAGGCGTGGAGCTTTTTGTTGGCGTTGGCATCTACCCACATCACCGAATTTCGCAACATCAATGCTGGATAATGAAGATCATAAGTTTCAAAGGTTTTTTTGAGTTGCATCCAGTAGGCTAATTCTCCTCCTCCGCCAATGTAGGCTAAGTTGGGTAAAACACTTTCCTGAAATAAAGGTCTCATTAAAACATTGGTGCTGAAACGATTGATGTCGGTTTCCAATAAATCTACAAGCTCTTGTTGGGTAAATTCTTGATTACCATTGACCAATTGAAAACCTGTGTCTGTTGTTTCTATACGATGGCGTTTATTGTTTTCGGCTAAGTAAAATAAGTTGATAGGGCGTGGATAGGCTTGAACATGATAGCCTTCTTTGATTAAAGTTTCATTGGTTTGGGTACTTGTTTGATATAGCTTATTTTCCAACAAATCGCTTTGGATCAGTGGTTTGATAAGAGTTTTTAAAGCTGCATTGTGTTGGTCGATTAAGACGATGCCATAAGGTCCAAATAATTCGTTGACAAAAGCAAACATGGCTTTTCGATAGGTCGGTTGTTTTAAGAAACACTTTTCTAATAAGGCGATCATAGATTGGGCATGGTCGCTTTCACCAAGTAAATTTTTGACTTCTTCAATGACGCTTTTTAGACTGCCAGTTGGCAATGAACCTGATACGACTTTATCTTCTGTTTGCCAAGTGATGGTTTGGTTGAATAAATGAAAGTGGTTGATTTCGGCAATGTCGTGATCTTCGCTGTGCATCCAAAATATGGGGACAAAGTGATAGTCGGGTAGCTCTTTTTTGAGCGTTTCGCAAAGGTTGATACAATGCAAAACTTTATAAATAAAATAGAGTGGACCTGTAAATAAGTTGAGTTGGTGGGCGGTGGTAATGGTGAAAGTGTTTTCTTGTTTTAGGCTGTTGATATTGGCTTTGGTCTTTTCGGAAATCTCTAAATGATCGTATTGTTGAGGGATAATGTTGGATAGCTTTTCTCGGTCAATGATGGGGTGTTTTTTGCGGCTTTCGATAAATGAAGCGGCTGAGGTTGATGTAAAAAGTGGCTTTGTGAAAGTTTGGATAGACTTTTCTTGGTTGAGATAATCTATAATAATTTTGGAGTAAGAGCCTGTATCTTGATAAGGTATTTTTTGTACGATCATTTTTTTGTTTTTAAAGAGTGACAAGTGGCTGGTGACGAGTGACAAAAAGGTTGTATCCATAACCAACTAGCCCCGATAGTAGTGGTATAAATGCAAAGGCTTTGCACCACAAGTCGAAAAGACTTGCGGTAGAGTTTGGCTGCATTTATAAGAACGGATAG
>JAHDBB010000683.1 GCA_020630635.1 Chitinophagales bacterium | reverse complement strand
TAATAACGGATAGCGGGACTTTCCGACACGACAAAGCACCCAACCCTTCGCTCCTCTAAAAGAATAAAAACAAGGATAAGAGAACAATAAGAATTGACCTATCCCAAAAGAAAAAACATCTATCATTGTTTTAGATAGGTCTTAGCCGACACTTTCCCAAACTTTGCGGAAAACCGAACAATGGCAAGAATTTAAAAAATGATGTAAAGTGTTGTATATCAGTTTTTTGTAAATATTTTTTTGAAAAAGCGATCCATAACACCCTCCAAATTATACTTTGAAATAAGCTGAAAATGAACTAGTTTTGTGTTATCAAACAAAAAAACGAAACAATAAATCTACAATATAAATCATAAAATAAAATGAGAAATTTGAAAAACTACCAATTTTGCTTTTTGATGTTCCTTTCGTGGATAGTCATTAGTGATACCATCATTGGGCAAAATGTTACTCATACACAAGCAGAGAAAGTTGCCAAAAACTTCTTCTCTACCCTTGTACCACAAAAAGCAGCAAATCTTGATGTAGAAAGTACTTATGAAGCAGTTGAAGGTGATGAATCTTACTACTATATATTTAATATGGAACCTACGGGTTTTGTAATTGTTGCAGGAGACCAAAAAGTTCATCCTATCATTGGCTATTCAGATGAGTCCTATATTAGCTTTGATGACAACAATGAAAACTTTTGGAGTTATATGGCTGGACAACAAGAAGGGATCAAACGTTGGAAGAGACCTGAAATGGTGGGTAAAAAGAAAAATCAGGATAAATGGAAAGCCTTGCTTTCTGACAACTTCGAGCCAAGTGCATTGGAAAAAACACCTACTCAAGTTGGTCCTTATACAACGACACATTGGGGACAACGTGATTACTTCAATGCACAGTGTCCTGTCGATGATGATGGTTATGACAACCATTGCAATACAGGTTGTGTCGCTACATGCTTAGCCCAAGTCCTCAAATATTATGAATACCCACCAGTACATGGCTTTGGTGAAAGAGAATATGAGGATGATAGCTATGGTGATCAATATGTCAACTTTTGCGAAGCGGTTTATGATTGGGACAATATGCCAGATACTTTAGGCGATTACAATGAGGATGTAGCTCAATTGATGTACCATTCCGCCGTCTCTATCGAAACAGACTTTATCGCAGCAGGTGGTTCATTGGCTTACTTTAGTGACATGCGAAATGCTTTGATTTACCACTTTGGATACGATCAGTCAATCACCAGATTAAGAAGAGATACAGACTTTGATGACGATGACGAGTTTTTTGATTTGATCAGAAGCGAGTTAGACGAAGGAAGAATCGTTTCTTTACGAGGAAAATCTATTTATAGCAGTGGTTCACATGTTTGGATTGTCGATGGATACAATGACGATGACTACTACCATATGAATATTGGTTGGAATAAGCAAGCAGATGGTTGGTACTTTGACAATGGTGAATTATGGGAAGGTGTCGAATATGATTTTTATCCTGATTCTGATGGCAACATCTCTTACATGGAATCAGTACACATTATGTTCAATATCCAACCACCATCAGAAGAAGGTTGTCAATCTCCCGCTTCTTATGACTTAGAAGTAGATGACATCACCTTGACAGAAGCAGAATTGAACTATGATATTTACTATGAAACAACGCATCAATTCCGTTACAGAGCAGATGGAGGAGATTGGGTTTATTCAAGTGAGACCGAAAATACTAAATGGGACATAGAAGATTTAGAACCAGGCACAGAATATGAGTTCCAAGTAAGAAGTCAATGTTGTGAAGATGAATGGTCAGACTATTCTGAATCAGAATACTTTACTACAGAAGCTTGTTCAGCATTGGATGAAGACGCTATTTCTTTTTCTTCTATTGGTGAAAATGATGCTTATGTCTATACCGACCAGCCTTTTGGAGCAGTATTAAATCAATTCCGTTATCGTGCAGAAGGAGAGGATGAGTGGAACTATACGGATATAGATGATAGTTATTACCGTTTTTTAGACGATTTAGAAGAAGGTACTGTCTATGAAGTAGAAGTAGCCCACCAGTGTACTCCAGGTATTTGGGGCGAATATTCAGAAACAGCAACTTTTACAACAGAAGGAGAAGTAGGCTGTGACACACCGACAGGTTTGAGTACTTCTTCTCTCAATGAGACCTACACCTACGTTTACTTATCACAGCCGTATGGTGACATCGACAATCAATTCCGTTACCGTCCAGAAGGACAAGACGAATGGATCGAAACCAATATAGCAGATGTACACTATCGTTTTTTGAGTGGCTTAATGATTGGTACACAATATGAGTTCCAAGCTCGTCACAAATGTCCTAATAATAATGAATGGTCAGATTATTCGGATTCTGCCTTCTTTACAACAGCAGGTGTTGCTGGACAATGTAGTGATGTAGATGTAGAAGATATTGAATTGAGTGAGAACTATATGTATTACTTTGGCAATAATGGTAAACAAAACCAGTTCCGTTGGAGAGTTAATTCATTCCAAATTTGGTCATTGACTGCTATCAAAGACAAGCACTATCGAAGATTACCAGCAGATTTTCCAACATCAGGTACCGTTGAAATTCAGGTGCGTTATGAATGTGAAGAAAATACCTGGTCAGAATATTCAGAAACCCGTGTTTTTGACGTTCAATAAAAAGAAAAAAAAGAGGGGTAATTTGTTGTAAACCTACTCCCTCAACGATATACTACGTGTTTTTATGGATGAGCCACTCTTCCTTCTTTTGAGGGAAAGTGGCTTTTTTATTTTTAAAAACGACAACCTCGCATTACACAAATGATATTTACTGGTCCTAAGAAGTCCTTTCCTCAACGATCTAGACCCGATAGCAGCGGCTATGGTGAAAAGCATGGCTTACCACAAGTTGAAAAAACTTGCGGTAGAGCGAGGCTTCACCATAATAGCGTATAGCGGGGAGACCTATCACGATGAAAGAGTAACA
>JAHDBB010000682.1 GCA_020630635.1 Chitinophagales bacterium | reverse complement strand
TACCGAAATTTAGCAAGCCAACGCTTCTTTTTCGGTTCTAATTTGATCTATATATGCCTATTTTTTATATGCGACACTTTGGGATGCACCCACAGGAGAACAGATGCTATCTGTTCCTACAAAATTGATGTTCAATTTCTAAAATAGTTCCGTTTTTAATGGGTAGAGACCGCAACGATCTAGCCCCGATAGGAGTGATATTCGTGTAGAAGCGTGGGCTGCCTAAAACTTGGCGACACGAATAAGAACGGATAGCGGGACTTGCCAACACGACGGAGTACGTGACCTTTCGCTCCAAAAGAAAAAAAAAATCACAAATAAAACCATAACTATTAAATAAATATTAGCTTTGTGCCTCACAAAATGTCAATAAGTTTATTATTGCAAAAATCAGCAATAACTGTTAAAAATGTTAATATTACTATTTTTTGTCAAGCTTTTTTAGTAAAAAAAGCCTTATTGTTTATACACTTATAAAAATGCATATGAATAGAAAACTTATTATGCTAGATAAACTGTATATTGTGGGATAAAGTGCTATTTTTGTGCCACCTCCTGGCAAACACAAACTAGATATTTTTATGATTAGTAGAAGGCTCCTTAGAATCAAGGTCTTACAGACTTTGTATGCACAAGAAATTAATACAGGTACTTCCGTATCTGCCTTCCAGACCTATCTCCTTCAAAATGTAAAAAACACTTATCAGATTTATCTTCATATGCTATTGGGCATTCGTGAAGTGTCTAGTTATGTGTGGAAATATAAGCAGATTATAAAGGAAAGATATGTTAAGACGAAAGAGGAAGAAAACATTAGTATCCGTATTGCGGAAACCAACTTTATTAAACAACTCAATGAAGATGCTAATTTTATTGAATTGTTAAAAAAAGAGAAAATTTCATTAGAATTTGATAATGAAATGGTAAAAAAACTCTTTTATGAATTGAAAGAATTGGAAGAGTTTAAACGCTTTAATGCACTAGAAAATCCTACCTCCAACAACGAGCGACAAATCTATCGAGCCTTATTCAAAAAGGTAATCCTCAAGAATGATACGTTTACCTCTATCATAGAAGAGCGTTTTGCCACTTGGACAGATGATGTCAACACTGTTATTAACATGACAATGGCCACCATCAATGAATTTTTTAAACATAAAAACCCACAACTTCAAAAAACATTAAGTCCTACTCCTTGGAATGAAATCAATCAATTTTCGACCAACCTTTTTCTTAAATACTTAAAAAACCAAGAAGAACTTCACGAATTAGTCATCCCTGTTTTGAATAATTGGGCAGCAGATAGAACCAATAAATTGGATATGCTTATCATCAAAATGGCCCTTACAGAGTTGTTATATTTTGAGCATGTACCCGTCAAAGTTTCTATTAATGAGTATATCGAAATATCTAAACAATATAGTACTCCCAAGAGTAAAGAATTTATTAATGGTGTTTTAGATACACTTTTGAGAAAGCTCAAAAAAGAGAACAAAATCAATAAAAAAGGACGGGGTTTGGTGGAATGATAGCAGAATAGCTTATTTTTGCAATTAAAAATAGCCTATCCATGAAACATATTGTTTTGGCACAAGCAGCCGGTGCAAGTACCAGTATTATTAACATATTGTTATTTGCCAGTATTTTTGTAGTTTTTTATTTCTTCATCATTCGTCCTCAATCCAAAAGAGCCAAAGATCAACAGTCTTTTTTGGATAATCTCGAAACAGGAGAACGAGTCATTACAACTGGAGGGATTTATGGGAAAGTGACCAATATAGAAGGAGATCTTATCGTATTGGAAGTAGCTGCTGGTACACGGATTAGAGTAGCAAAGTCTTCTATTTCGATGGAAATGACGAAGTCTCTATCTCAAACAAAAGTTGTTAAATAATACTTCGTAAGTTTTGAAACTGCCTAGCATCAATAATCGCTCTTTATTTTTAGCTTGTTTAGTAGTTTCCTGTATTGTGTGGTTACTCAACGCTTTGGCAGAAGAACATACAACACTTATTGAAGTTCCTCTACAGTATAATAATCTCCCCAAAGACAAGATTAATACGGCTCCTCTGACTCAACAATTAAATCTAATGGTCAAAGGTACAGGTTTTAACCTATTGAAACAGTTATTATCTGCTAATCAACATCCTTTGTCACTCAATTATGAGCGATATGCGCCGATTAGTCTTTTGCCAACCGTTCAACTAACCAATTCTTTAAATCAACAGTTGAAAAATGTTCAGATTCAAAACATTAGACCCGATATTTTGAGCTTCCAATTTGAAGAAAAAGTAACAAAACATGTACCCGTTCAGCTAAATAGCAGTCTCAACTTTACAAATGCCTATTTTTTGAAAGATAGCATTGGTTTATTCCCCCAAAAGGTACAGTTGATTGGTCCTATATCTGTTTTGCAGGATATTGAGTATTGGGAGACAGATTCATTGGTGTTGCAAGATATTAAAGCCCATCAAAATGGTAAAATAAACTTAAAAACTCCTAAAATCTATAACTTGACCATTCAACCAAAAGTTTGTAACTATAACTTTAAAGTAGATAGTTGGACAGAAAAGGAGTTGGAATTGCCGATTAAGGTTGTTAATTTACCTGATAGTTTGAATGTCTATTTGTATCCCAAGACTGTTCAATTGCATTTTCAATTGCCTCTGTCAGCTTATGAGACATATGTTGCTGATTTGTTTGAGGTGGTTGCAGATTATGAGCGGTTGGATTCTACGGGCAGTCGGTTGATTCCTCTGGAGTTGGAGACGGATGTTTTGGATATTCAACGAGTGTATCTTCGTCCAGAGGAAGTGGAAGTGGTGGTTTATGGTTATTAATTAATCCAAAAAGTTTAGAATTTAGAGGTAAAGACTCAATTAAAATAGACCTGACAGTTGGGCTGACAAAAATCAGTTAAAAAATTCATGCAAAAAATCCCCACATTTTTGTATTTTTGTGAATCACCAAATTAACAAA
>JAHDBB010000681.1 GCA_020630635.1 Chitinophagales bacterium | reverse complement strand
GTGACGTTTTAAAAAGGGACGTAAGGAGACGTTTCGGTTCAGTTCTTGCTTGGGGGACGAGGGGACGTTTTTCTTATCACGGACAAACTAATTCGATTTATTAAAAATAACTTCCCCTTACGCCACATCGTCACTTTCGTCCCTGCTTCTAGTACTAAGAAGTTGAGACCTTTCAAAAATAGCCCCGATAGTAGTGGTATCGCCAAATGATGTGGGCAAAAGGGTTCGGGCGGCTTGGCGATAAGAACGGATAGCGGGACTTTTCATAACGACGAAGCAACAAGCCTTTCGCTCCTAAAAAATAAAACGATTTTTCTTTCCTATACTGGTACAAATACTAAACATTTAGAACATTTATGGAACAAAGCTATCTTGGCGAACATCTTTTTCCTGGTCAACTGGGACATTTTTTGACGATTTTGAGTATGGTGGCGGCTTTGTTGGCAACGGTGGCGTACTTTGTGGCAACCCAATTAAGAGATACTGATGCTTATCAATCTTGGCGAAGAATCGGACGAGTGGGTTTTGGGGTACATGGATTGGCAATATTTGGAATCGTAGCGACCTTGTTTTATATGATATGGACGCACCTTTTTGAATATCATTACGTGTTTAGTCATTCATCAACGGACTTGCCTGTAAAGTATATGATTTCCTGTTTTTGGGAAGGGCAAGAAGGGAGCTTCTTGCTTTGGTCTTTTTGGCATGCTATACTCGGATTTTTGACGATTATGACGGCTCGTAAGTGGGAAACACCTGTGATGGCAGTGTTGTCTTTTACACAAATATTTTTGGCTGCCATGTTGATTGGCATTTACTTCTTTGGTTATAAAGTAGGCAGTAGTCCGTTTATTTTGATGCGGGACTTGATGCCTGCGAATCCTGCCTTTTTGAATCCAAATTATTTGGCGGCTATCCAAGATGGAAATGGCTTGAATCCTTTGTTGCAAAATTATTGGATGGTGATCCATCCGCCTGTTTTATTTTTGGGATTTGCCGCAACGATTATGCCTTTTGCCTATTCTTTGGCGGCGATGTGGAAAGGTGAGTATGGTAAAGATTGGGTTTTGCCAACTTTGCGTTGGTCGCTTTTTGCTGGTTGCATCTTGGGTGTTGGAATCTTGATGGGCGGTGCTTGGGCGTATGAATCATTGAGTTTTGGCGGTTATTGGGCGTGGGACCCTGTGGAAAATGCCTCTTTGGTTCCTTGGCTGATTGGGATTTGTGGGATTCATACCTTGCTCGCTTATAAGCATACAGGACACGCTTTAAAGGCGACTTTTGTGTTTAATATCTTGACTTTTATCCTGATTTTATATTCTACCTTTTTGACAAGAAGCGGCATTTTGGGCGATACTTCTGTACACGCCTTTGTGGATTTGGGAATGTCTGGGCAGTTGCTGGTTTTCTTGTTTTCTTTTTTGATTCTTTCCTTTGTTTTTCTGTTTTATAAATGGCGTAGTATTCCGACTCCTGAAAAAGAAGAACCAACTTACTCCAAAGAATTTTGGTTATTTATCGGCTCATTGGTGATTTTCTTAGTTGCTTTACTCATTGGTATTGATACCTCTTGGCCTGTTATCAATAAAATCGCTGGAACGGATCGGGTGATTGTGGAACCGATTGCTCATTATAATCGCTATACCATTTGGTTCGGAATTGTGGCTTTGCTGATTGCAGCGACTACCCAATTTTTGCGCTATCGTTCTGATAATTGGAAGTCTCTCCAGAAACTCTCTTCTACCCTACTGACCACTATTTTCTTGTCGGGCTTGATTGCGTATTTTGGTGACTTTGGTGTTTTTGAACAAACGAACTTTTTTAATCTTTTTGAGATTCCTTTTTTATCTCCTTACTTTCTTTTACTGTTTGCTTCGATTTATGCAATTGTGGGCAATGCGGCTTATATTTTTCAGGTGTTACGGGGTAAAATCAAGGTGGCTGGTTCAGCAGTGGCACATATTGGCTTTGGCTTGATGTTGTTGGGTGTGTTGATTTCGGCTTCCAAAAAACAGGTGATTTCTTTTAACAATGCTGGCTTGGATTATGGGGAGGGCTTTAGCGCACAAGATAAGGTTGAAAATGTATTTTTGCCCAGAGGTCAAGCCATTCAGATGGGCGACTATTGGGTGACGTATGCGGATAATCATACAGAGCGTTTTGATACGTACTATCAAATCAATTATGAACGCAAAAAAAATGAAAAGGATCGTCCAAAGGAATCTTTTACTTTGCAACCTTATGCTCAAATCAATCCTAAGATGGGTTTGGTGAGTAATCCTTCAACGAAGCATTATTGGGATAGAGATATTTTCACCTTTGTTTCTTCGATTCCCAATAATGATGATCCTGCACAACAGGAACAAACTTATAAGGATTTTGAGATGGCGATTGGAGATACGGTGGCGACTAGTCAGGCTTTGATTATTTTGAAGAGTTTGAATCCTGCACCTTTGCATACGGAATATATTCCTGTGCCTAATGATATTGCGGTGGGGGCGGTTTTGGAGTTGCGGACGCTTGGGCAGTCGTATGATTTGGAGCCGATTTATTATATCCGTCAGAGTGTGGAAAATCGGATTCCTGCACAGGTGGATGGCTTAGGGATTACGGTGAATTTTGAGAAGGTGTTGCCGCAAAAGAGTAAGGTCAAGTTGTCGGTGGTGGAAACGTCTCAAGGGTTGGATTATGTGATTATGAAGGCGATGGTTTTTCCATTTATCAATGTGTTGTGGTTGGGTTGTGTGGTGATGGCATTGGGCTTTGCAATGAGTATTGTACAACGTTATCGGGAAGGGAAGCGGTTGAAAAATTAATCCATTGTTATCAGTCGATGGTCCATAGCTGTGGTTCTTTTCTTGGGATAAGTCGTTATACTTCAGTCTAAAGAATGGGAAGTAAAGCCGTTTTTTTTTGGAGCGAAAGGTTGGGTGCTTTGTCGTGACGGAAAGTCCCGCTATTCGCTCTTATAAATGCAGC
>JAHDBB010000680.1 GCA_020630635.1 Chitinophagales bacterium | reverse complement strand
TTTGGCGAGCCTCGTCAGGTTCGTCATACATATTATCAAGTCCTTCCCTGTGATAAGTATAGTAAGCCCCTCTCAATTTGTCAAATTGTGGTTGTAATAACTGCTTGATAATCCAGTAGCGATTTCTTCTTTTGTTGTCCTCATTAGATTGCCAACCAGGAAAGCCATTGGTTTGTGCTGGACCTTGTGCGTTGTTAACGATCTGTTCGGCCGCTCTAAAGTAAGGATTGCCGCCTCTTGATGAAAAGGAGTCATAATCGTACCCAATAATGAGATGGGCATAAAATCCGACAATGGAGGTTAGATTGTTGACAAAAGAGTTTTCGTCGTAATCCATTGGCTGATCTTGGGTATAGTTGAATACAAAATCAGCATCTTTATGGCGGAATAAGATGGTTTTGTAGTTGGAGTTGTAAACTGGGCGGTTGGCAATAATGGTCATCTCTGCCTCGAATCTAGTGGAAGATAGCTCTTCTAAAATATTGATGGTAATACTACATTCGATGCGTTCATCTTGTCCATATTGAATGCTTGTCCATTGTCTGTTGTTAATGAACTCGGCTAAGTTGCTTTCTAAGTTTCTGAAAACAGCAGGATCTACTAACTGTAAACTTGGGGCAATGACACGGACATCACAAAAAAGCTCTTGGGCGATACTTTGGAGTGAAATCATACTTAGGGCAAAGATAATGAGATAACGCATGGTATTTTGTTTTTTGTGACAAACAGTGGTAATGTGGTTCAGTTCTTGATTTTGGGACGAAGGGACGATTTGGTTCATTTCGTGGTTTTGGGACGACGGGACGTTTTTTTTTGAATCAAAGACCAATTGAATCAATTAGAAACAGTATTCGTCCCCTCACGTCACATCGTCACTTTACGTCACATTCTAGTACTAAGAAGTACTTTCCTCAACCAACTAGACCTGATAGTAGTGGTATTGCTGTGGAAGCGTTGGCTTCCTAAAACGTTGGCAACAGCAATAAGAACGGATAGCAGGGAGACCCGTTGCGATGAAAGAGTAATAACCGTTCTCTCCTAATAAAAAAGAAGTTATTCTTCCTTCGATTTTTGTTCCAAACTTACTGCATACGCCAAAATGTCCTTAGCAACACGCTGCTTAGACTTTAACTCAAATTTTTCGATATTATTATGTCGGTCTAAGATGGTCACTTTATTGGTATCGTGTTGAAAGCCAGCCCCCTTTTCACGCATAGAGTTGAGAACGATAAAATCTAAGTTCTTTTTGTTGAGTTTTCGTTGAGCATTTTCGATAAAATTCTGGGTTTCTAAAGCGAAGCCGACCAACATTTGATGGTCTTTTTTGCGCTCTCCCATCGTTTTTAAAATGTCCTTTGTACGCTTTAAAGGAATGCTCATTCCATCATCTTTCCCCTTCTTTTTGATCTTCTCATTGCTGGTAGTTTCAGGTGTGAAATCTGCGACTGCTGCTGCCATAATAATGAGATGGGCTTCGTCAAAACGAGTATCCACCGCTTGAAACATATCTTCTGCACTTTTGACAGAAATGACTTCGACATTGGGATGCTTAGGGCGAAAACTACTTGGACCCAATACCAATTGCACCTTTGCACCTTGTTGAGCGGCTGTATCCGCTAAAGCAATTCCCATTTTGCCTGAAGAGTGATTGCTGATAAAGCGTACAGGGTCAATGGCTTCTTGGGTCGGTCCAGCCGTAATCAAAACGGTTTTTTTTGCTAAAACTTTATCTTCCTTGTCTGCTAGAAAAGTCTCTACGTATTGAACAATGTTTTCGGGTTCAGCCATTCGACCTGCACCCACTAAACCGCTTGCTAATTCGCCTGTTTCTACCGAAATGACTTGGTTGCCAAATGATTGGATGCGTTCTATGTTTTCTTGGGTAGAAGGATGTAACCACATATCTCGATCCATTGCAGGTGCGACACATACAGGACATTTGGCAGAAAGATAGACGGCTGTTAGAAGATTGTCGCATAAGCCATGACTCATCTTAGCCAATGTATTGGCAGAAGCAGGGGCTATAATGATAAGGTCGGCCCATAAACCTAAATCGACGTGGTTGTTCCAAACGGCTCCTTCTCGATCCACAAAGGTGCTGTAAACAGGGTTTTTGGATAAGGTCGAAAAAGTGAGTGGTGCGATAAAGGTTTGGGCGGCTTCTGTCATGACCACCTTTACATTGGCTCCTGCTTTGATGAGGAGACGGAGTAAAACGGCTGATTTATAGGCTGCAATGCTTCCTGTGACTGCTAAGATTATTTTTTTATCTTCTAACATAACATGAATTTGGGATTAAAATGGTGTTTTTGAGAGGTGTTTTGTAAACCGTTGTCTGTGTGTTTTTACTGTTTGCTTCCTTGTCTTCGCCAGACAGGCCTTACTTTTTCAGTCGAAAAAAAGTAAGCAAAATTCTCGCTAAATTTAATGTTCCTGTCACAAAGCCAACACCCCGCTACCGAAATTTAGCAAGCCAACGCTTCTTTTTCGGTTCTGATTTGATTTAAAAATGATAATAAATTATAAATCAACACTTTATTTTTCAGTTAATCCAAAATTCACGATAAGGCTTGCTTACTTTTTGTTTTTCTTGTTAGGTTTGGGTTCTTTATCTCTGACATTGATACGGTGATAGATTTGGTCTTCAAAAAATTCGTCAGTTGCGATGAGAACAGGGTGTGGTAATCTTTCATAAAACTTAGAGATTTCGATTTGTTCTCTATTTTCATGAATTTCTTCCAAATTGTCTGTTGAACTGGCAAATTCGTTGAGTTTGGATTGAAGCTCATTTTTCATTTCCATGTTGAGTTGGTTGGATCTTTTGGAGATGATACAAATAGCTTCGTATAAGTTTCCTGTTTTTCCACTGTATTCTACTAGGTTTTGTGGGGTAATGGAAGGGTTGATGCCTTTGGTGGCGATTTGCTTGAAATTACTCATTTAGTTGATTTTTATTAAAAGTATGATAAGTTTTTATTGACTGGTGATTAG
>JAHDBB010000679.1 GCA_020630635.1 Chitinophagales bacterium | reverse complement strand
GAAAACCATTTTCTGTGTGCTTTTACTGTTCGTTTCCTTGTCTTCGCCAGACGGGCCTTTCTTTTCCAGTCGATGAAAAGGTCTGGGCGACCCCAAAGAAAAATCTTGCTCAATCATACGTTCCTCTCACAAAGCCATCGCCCCGCTACCAGTAATTGAGCATCGCCAACGCTTCTTTTTCGGTTCTGACTAGAATATATAACTTTTGCAAAAATTGTCAGAGAAAGGATTGTTCAATTAAAGACGAATAAGTTTAGCTTCATTCTTTAGGATGAAGATACAAAAGACTGGCACTAAGATGTTCTGTCCTCAACCCTCTAGCCCCGATAGGAGTGGTATCGCCAATGTGTGGTGGCTAAAAGATTTTGCGTGGCTTGGCGATAAGAACGGATAGCGGGACTTTCCTTTACAACGAAGCAGCTTACGTTTGCTCCAAAAAAAAGAAAAAAATAATTTTTAAAAGAAAAATAAATTTTAAAACTTTAATATGAGTTACTATTTTACAGAAGAACACAATCTATTTCGTCAAGGACTGCGGGACTTTTTGGATAAAGAAGTGATGCCCAATATTGATAAGTGGGAAGAGGAGCAACGGACTCCAAAAGAAATTTGGAAAAAGATGGGAGATTTGGGTTATATGGGACTAAATTATCCAGAAAAGTATGGTGGAATGGATGTGGATTTTTTCTATTCTGTTATCTTTGCCGAAGAAGTGTCGAAGTGTTATTCTGGTGGCTTTGCAATTGCTCCAATGGTTACACAATATATGTCTTCTACCTATATTAACAAACACGGTTCAGAATTTTTGAAAGAAAAATATTTGACCAAGACCATTTCGGGAGACTGGGTGAGTGCTATCGGGATTAGCGAACCAGGAGCAGGTTCTGATGTTGCCAATATCCAAACAAAGGCGATCAAAGAGGGAGATCATTATATCGTCAATGGATCGAAGACCTTTATCACCAATGGCGTGTATGGAGACTTTATTGTGACGGTAGTAAAAACAGACCCAGAAGCAGGTATTCAAGGCATTAGTTTGTTGATTATAGACCGACAAGCAGAAGGGGTTTCAGCGACCAAACTTAAAAAGTTGGGTTGGCATTCATCTGATACAGCCGAATTGCATTTTGATAATGTGAAAGTGCCTGCGGAGAATTTGATCGGAAAGGAAGGAGAAGGATTTTTCTATCTAATGGGCGGATTGCAAGTGGAAAGACTGGTCGGGGCTGTAATGGCGTACGCAGGTTGTGAGGCAGGTTTAAACTATGCCTTACAATATATGTCAGAACGAGAGGCGTTTGGTCGTCCAATCAACCGATTTCAAGTATTGCGTCATCGAGTGGCACAATTAGCGTCAGAAATTGAAGCTATCAAATATTTTGTGTATCATTGCTGTCGCTTAGAAAATGATGGCGTATATGCGGTCAAAGAATGCTCTATGGCGAAGTTATTGGCTTCCGAATTGGCAGATAAGGCTTCGTATCAATGTTTGCAATTCTTTGGAGGATACGGATTTATGGAAGAGTACAAAGCAGCGAGGATGTTTAGAGATAGTCGAGTAGGGACGATTGGCGGTGGAACATCTGAAATTATGCGTGAGATTATCGCCAAGATGGTGATTGATGATAAAAAATATAAGGCTGCTGGAGCTTCAAGTTTCAAAGCAGCGACTCCTGCTAAGGCCATGGCTGCTCATAGCAATGGAGTGAATCATAATAACAAAAATAATTCTTTAACTCAATCTAATAATTTAAAAACAGAAAGTAATATGAGTTTTGAAAGTACTTTAGAGACGATGAAAGAGCGTGCTGCCAATGCCAGTGCTTTGGGTTCTACGCTAAAATTTGACTTAGATGGTCAACACATTTACATTGATGGTTCTGGCGACGAAAATGTCGTATCAGACGAGGACAAAGAGGCGGATTGTACGGTAAAAGTGGCTTTGGAAGATTTGGAGCAAATGGTGGCAGGTGATTTGAATCCGATGGGCGCATTTATGAGTGGTAAACTCAAAGTAGATGGCGATATGGGTGTAGCGATGAAGTTGCAGTCTTTGGTCTAAGATAAACGATATAAACGTTTGATGGAAGCGGTAAATGATGGAGTTGATTCATTGTTTGCCGTTTTTTTATTTACATTTTTGAGGGAGGAGGTGTAAACCATTTTCTGTGTGTTTTGACTGTTCATTTCCTTGTCTTCGCCAGACGGGCTTTCATTTTTCAGTCGATAAAAATGAAACAAAAATCTCGCTCAATCATACGTTCCTTTCTCAAAGCCAACACCCCGCTACCAGTAATTGAGCATCGCCAACGCTTCTTTTTCGGTTCTCATTTGATCTAAAAATGCAATCCGATTGATTTATATTAAGAGACTTCTTTCTCTTTATCAATCGGATTGCCTCTACTTTTCTTGGTTAGCAATCCGATTGAAGCGATACCTTTTTTCTTTGATTGTAAAATGGGGCGATAATGGTGGCAAGTTTAGATGGGTACGACGAAGGGACGTTTCTGCTTTGTATCTGAAATCCTATTCATCACGAACAATCTTATAATCCTATTCCTATTTTTGGCTAGGAGAGAAAGGTTATTACTCTTTCATCGTGACAGGTCTCCCTGCTATCCATTCTTATCGCCAAGCCACCCGAACCCTTTAGCCTTCACACATTGGCGATACCATTTCTATCAGGTCTAGTTGGTGGAGGCAAGAACTTCTTAGTGCCAGTTTTATATCTAAATTTGTCAATTTTTCTTACCGCTCAAAAAGGCAGGGTTCCAAACCAACAAGCCTAATAATACAGCGATAAAAACAGCTCCTCCAATATCGTAGGTATCATTATTGAGGTGGTTGAAGACAGCTACAAGCATAAAAATGATAAAGAAACCTGCTACATACCTCCTAATTTTGGGCAACCAAATAAGAATACCTGCAACGAATTGTAAGACCCCTAGTGGTTTGTGGCTTAAATAAAAGGTCCTATCTTTGTAGAATGAAATCATTA
>JAHDBB010000056.1:9437-18728 GCA_020630635.1 Chitinophagales bacterium | reverse complement strand
TTTCATTTATTCCACCACAAACAAAGCCTTATCCACTTTCTTATTCACCTCCGCCTCTTCCACTTTAATCTCCATCGTTTGCGGACCCGTCTGAACTTTCAAAGTATGTGGCACTTTGATATTACCTACTTGCTTGTAATCCGCATAATCTGTCGTTGCCAATAAAGTCTGTCCATCGGCTGTCATTTCCTTTTTAATAGTTCGCAACTTCAAGCCACTTTCTTCTGCAAAATAATCGGTGTACGTTGTTCCTGTGGGCGCAATAATTTCGACTTTATAAGCATCTTGACCGTTGATTTTTTCTAAGGCAATCAAGTTGGTTTCATAGCCCAATGTCTCATATAATAGCTCCGGTAAAATAGCTGAATCGACCAATTCATCTTTCAACTCTTTAGCCGATAAATTGCGTTTTTCGCCACCTGCCTTTTCAAAACCTTTAGTCCCATTGACGACCTTATGTTGAACCATATTTTCATTGTACATCACTTTAGTACAAGCCTTATTGTTTTTTTGCTGATAATTTTCGACCTTCATTATTATCCCATTTCCAGCATCAACACTCATATTGGCGACGAGACTTTTGACCTTTTTCCATTTTTTACCACCTGTTGCATTGATGTACTTTTGAATAATACTTTTACTCGTCACACCGACAGGCAAAGGAATCGGTTTTTGAATCGGATTGCCTAAGTAATCGACATAATCCAAGAACATATTTTCACTATAAATTTTAAGTTTATCCGCCACTTCTTCTTGATTACCGACAACCAAAATATGTGCCTTATCAGGTCGAATATATTTTTGAGCAACTCGTTGAACATCTTCAATCGTTACCGCTTCAATTTTCTTCAAATAATTGCGATAATAATCTTTGGGCAAATCATATCTTTCGGTATTAAGGGCAAAACGAGCAACGGTTTGAGGTTTTTCTAAGGCACGAGCAAAACTACCTGTCATAATATTTTTGGTCAATTGTAACTCTTCCTCTGTTACAGGTTCGTTGACGATGCGTTTCATTTCTCGCATAATTTCGACTAAGGCACTATCTGTCACCTCATTTCTAACACTGGCTCCTGCACTAAAATAGCCGACCCATTCATCTTTTGCCAAACGACCATAAGCTCCATACGTAAAGGCTTTGTCCTCTCTCAAATTTTGCATCAAACGAGAGTTAAAATTGCCTCCACCAAATATTTCGCTCATCACACTTGCAGCGATCACATCCTCATCATTGGGTTTTAAGTCAATCGGATAAGTTACCAAAACATAGGATTGTTCGGCTGCTTCTTTATTCACGAAAGTAACTTTGTTGGTTTCTGGACTTACAGGCATATCGAATGCCATATCGGGTACTTGTGCTTTTTTCCAACTTCCAAAATATTTGTCGACCAATGGTTTCGCTTCCTCTGCTGAAATATCGCCTACGATAACCAAGTAGGAAATATTGGGGCGAAAGAAAGATTTATACAATTGTCTGCATTCACTCGCTAAGATATTGTTGATGGTTTCTTCGGTGGCAATTTCTCCGTAAGGATGTTTTTTGCCATAGCGCAAGACTCTTGCCACATTTCTAGCAATGGCTCTTGAATCGTCTTTTTGAGAAGCCAAATTCGATAAAGTTTTTTTACGGACTTTCTCCAATTCATCTTCGGCAAAGACGGGATTCATCAAGACATCAGACACGATTTCTAAGAGGTCGGGTAAATGCTTGGTCAAACTTCCTGCGGATATGCCGCCTGGTCCTGTTCGCAAAGACGCTCCCATAAAATCAACCGCTTCGTCAATTTCTTGCTTCGTTCGATTGGTGGTTCCTCGCCTCAATAGACTGCCCATCATATCCATCGCCCCTGCTACATTGTCTTCAAAAATGGGATCAGCATCTACGGTCAAGCGCATAGAGACTCTCGGTATTTTCCGATTTTCGACCACAAATACTTTTAAGCCATTGTCCAAGTCAAAAGATTCATACGACCCTATTTTTATTTTGGGTGCAGCTCCTGCTTCGGGTGCTTTGCTTCGATCAATGCTTTGTGCATTTAGAGATACAAAAAAGATAGTGGTAAAAAATATAAATAATATTTGACGCATTTTGGTTATATTTTAGAGTCCATAGTCCGAAGTCGATTGTTTTTTAGACGACTGGTGACTTTCTCTTCATTTTGTGTTTTTCTTTTATTAGGAGCGATCTGTTAATGGCTCCGTCGTACTGGAAAGTCCCGCTATCCGTTCTTATTGCTGCGGCTTGGTTGAGATACAAGGCACTTTGAAAGTGCCTTGTATCTGTGCCTAGCTTCGTGCAGCAATACCACTTCTATCGGGGCTATTTTATAGAGGTCAGAACCTATAGTAATTGAACCGCTTTAGCATTTAGGATTTTGATTTTAGAATTTAACCTATTCGGTTCTAGGTGGTTAAGGAAAGTACTTCTTAGAATCAGTTTTCAGGCTAATTCGACCTTGTAATAATCTATAATTTGTTGAAAAATACCTAAGATATTTTCGACTTCATTTAGATAATAAGTTTTCGTATTGATCTTGATACATGAATCTTCTAAAAGCATAAACAACCATTCGCTACCAGTCGTAACACAACCATATATTTTAGATAAATTAGCACCTTTATTTTGGTTATAAATATTGGCTCCGACCAACTGTGCTGCACATTGAGGCACTCCTATTTCCAAATCATTTCTTTTGGCTTCTACAATTTGAATAATGGGATAGTTGATGTCAAAAGTACCTATATCTTTGGCTAAAATAAAATCACATTCCCCTTTTAACCCTTTAGAAGCATCTGCTAATAAATTGTCGCCAGAATAGATGGTAAAAAACCGATCATTACGATTTCTTAGTTCTTTCAGTATCGGAACAACAATCCACTCAGATTTAGCTTTTTCACTTCTAATGGGTAAACCTTCTACTTCTTGTAATTCCTTTTGTAAATAATCACTTGGTGGCAAAGGGGTAAAGTTCTCTGTAAAAGATACCCTTTGATTGGTGATTCCAAACTGTTCTTGTAAAGCCGATAAGGTAAAATCACTGTAAGCCATAATGTGGTTAAATTCTAATTCTTAATTTCTAAATTCTAAAACGGTTCAGTTTATATAGGTTGAGACCGCAACGATCTAGCCCCGATAGTAGTGGTATCCTCCTTGTAGAGCAAATTCATGAATTTGCTCTACAAGGAGGATGAGAACGGATAGCGGGACTTGCTGTAACGACAACGCACCAATCTTTCGCTCCTAAAAACAACACCCTCCCAATCATACGATAGACTTTCTATTCCTCCTTCGGCTTTGGTAAATAGTGTAAAACGACTCGATTCTCTTTCGTTAGATATTTTTGAGCGACTCTTTGGATGTCTTCTTTGGTGACAGCTCTATAACGTTCTATCTCTGTATTAATCAAATTGGCATCGTCAAAGTACATCTGATAGTTCGCTAATTGCTCGGCCAATCCTGCCATCGTCATTTTGGAGTTGGTAAAATCGTTTTCTATCTGATTTTGTAGTTTCTGAAAATCATTGTCTGAAATCAATTCGTTTTTGACCTTTTCACATTCGGCATCCATCGCTACTTCCGCCTCTTCTATGGATACGCCCATATTGGTCACTGCATACGCCAAAGTTACGCCAGGATCTTCTAAACCTAAAGGAAAAGCCCCTGTTTGTACAGCGAGTTGTTTGTCATCAACTAAACTTCGATATAAACGAGAACTTTGACCTCTTGATAGTAAAGTCGCCAACATATCCATCGCATAAAAATCGGGCGTTCCTTGTGCGGGTGTGTGATAGGCTTGTACGACGGCTGGCAATTGGATATTGTCATAAAACGTATCCCTCACCTCTTGGGTCTGTTCTGGCTCCACGATAGTCGGACGAGGGATTTCTTGGGTTCCTTTGGGGATTTCACCAAAATAATTGGCGATCATTTTTTTGGTTTTCTCTATATTCAAATCTCCTGTAATAGAAAGGATGGCATTGTTGGGAACATAGAAGGTTTCATAAAAGTCAACATAATCTTGTTCTTCTGCTGCATTCAAATGCTCCATATAACCAATAACGGGCCATTGATAGGGATGTTTGGTGTAAACTCGCTTCATCGTCTCCATCAATAAGGCTCCATAAGGTTGATTATCAATGCGCTGTCGTCTTTCCTCCTTGACAACCTGTCTTTGTGTCTCAATACCTTCTTCTTCGACCTTTGCATGTAACATTCTTTCAGATTCCAACCATAAACCCAATTCTAGCTGATTGGATGGCAAGACTTCATAATAATAGGTACGGTCATAGGTCGTATTAGCATTGAGCATTCCCCCTGCATTTTCGACATACTTGGCAAATTCACCACGTTCCATATTTTCGGAACCTTCAAAAAGCAAATGCTCAAAAAAGTGGGCAAAACCTGTTCGATCAGGCTTTTCATTCTTAGATCCGACATGATACATCACCGACACAGCTACAATAGGTGTCGAATGATCTTCATGTAAAATGACTGTCAACCCATTTTCTAGCTCATATTGCTCAAATTCGATGGCATTTTGGCTAGAAATTAGGGGATTTATCATAAAAAATGCTAGGAAAGCAAAAAAATTCTTCATTTAACAAGGCTTATTTCATAAAAAATTCCGAAATTAGAAAATAGAATGAAGTTGAACAAGAAGAAAACAAGATTATCTAAAATAAAAAGTGTAAGATTACCTCAAAAATTACGAAAAACATACTCCAAATTCAATATCTAATCAACAACAACAGTATAATTTTGTTAGAAAACTTCAATTTTTTTTGTAAAAAAAACAGACAAAATGTCTTAAAAACCTGCCATTTTTACACTTTCAAATAAAACCTATAAAGCATTTCAAATTTTATAAATATCTTTAAATCAATGGTATAGATTGAAGTTTCAAGATTTTTTTCATTTTTTGGGCTTTATTTTCCAAAATGGCATAAAATTTAATGCTTAAATGATGCCTAACCTCTGATATTTGATTATCAGAACAAGACTAATAAATGTGACGTAAAATTAACAAATGCGTCAATTCAATGACAAACATTTCTTTAATTATATTTTTTTAATTCAACATTTCAATTATGTCTATCAATCTATTAAGTCTTTTAAAAGACCAAATGGGCAGCAGTGCTGTCTCTCAAATCGGCAGTCTTTTAGGTGAAGATGCAAGCACAACCCAAAAAGGAATTGATGCTGCAATGCCTTCTCTATTGGGCGGCCTTATGAACAAGGTATCGGGTTCAGGTTTAGATGGTGCTAGTAGCTTACTTAACCTTATCAAAACAGATAAGCATGATGGTAGCCTTCTCAGCAACATGTCTGGATTGTTTAGTGGTGGTGAAAGCACCAATTCACTATTAAAAACAGGAACAGGTTTATTGACAAGCCTCTTCTTTGGTAGCCGTTCTAACTCTATGTTCGACTTAATTGGTCGTGCTGCTGGATTTAGAAATTCTCGTTCTTCTTCTTCTATCTTAGGAATGCTTGCTCCTATTGTTTTAAACATGATCGGTAAGCGAGTATTTAGTGGTGGATTGGATTCTTTGGGTCTTAAAAAATTACTTTTGGGACAAAAAGACCATGTAAAAGCTGCGGCTCCTGCTGGTTTAGCAAGTGCTTTGGGTATTTCTAGCTTCGATAATATCGCTGACTCTCTTAAAAATGTAGCAGGTGGTACAGTAGATGCTGGTAAAAGAGTGGTAAGTGGTACTGCGGATGCTGGTAGAAAAGTAGTTGGTGGTACTGCAGATGCTGGTAAAAGAGTGGTAAGTGGTACTGCGGATGCTGGTAGGAAAGTAGCTGGCGCAACAACTGATGTTGCTAAAAGTGGTGGTGGTTTACTGAAAAAGTTATTGCCTCTTCTTTTATTATTGTTATTGGGTGCAATTGCTTTCCCTTACTTACGTGGATGTGGTAAAACAGCCGTTGATACAACAACAAGTGCAGCAAGCGGTGTAGTGGAAGGTACGAAAAATGTTGCTGGTAAAGCAGCTAACGCTACAAAGAATGCAGCAGGTGCTGTGGTAGATGGTACGAAAAATGCAGCGGGTGCTGTGGTAGATGGTACGAAAAATGCAGCGGGTGCTGTGGTAGATGGTACGAAAAATGCAGCAGGGGCTGTGGGTAACGCAGCAGGTAATGTAGTAGAAGGTACTAAAAATGCAGCAGGCAAGGTAGTAGAAGGTACTAAAAATGCAGCAGGTGCTGTTGGTGGTGCTGTAGCAAGTGCCGCTCAAAAAGGTGCTGACTTCTTCAAATTTGCCAAAGGTTCTACGGAAGCTAAATTTGCTAACTTCCTTACTCAAACTGGTGGAAATCTTAACCAAGCATTTGTTTTGGATAAGGTAGAGTTTGAAACAGGTTCTGCTAACTTAAAGCCAGCTTCTAGAGCACAGTTGGATAATATGGTAAAAGTATTGAAAGCAAATCCTAATGTTCATATCGAAACACAAGGTCATACGGACAATACAGGTAATGCTTCTAAAAACAAGACGCTTTCTCAACAACGTGCCAATGCTGTTAAGTCTTACTTACAAAGTAAAGGTGTTCAAGCAAATCGAATGACTGCTAAAGGTTTTGGTTCTGAAAATCCAAGAGCTAAAAATGATACGCCTCAAGGAAGACAAAAGAATCGTCGTACAGAATTAAGAGTGACTAAGAAATAAGAAAATCTTCTTTATTTCTTTGAATGATAAAAGGCAGTTCTCTATCTGGAGAACTGCCTTTTTTTTTTATTATTTTTTAAGCGAACTCTATACGTTCTGACCTCAACGATCTAGCCCTGATAGAAGTGGTATTCGTGTAGAAGCGTTGGCTTCCTAAAACGTTGGCAACACGAATAAGAACGGATAGCAGGACTTTCTGATGCGACGAAGCCTTAACCTTTCGCTTCTAAAGAATCCTAGAACAAAAGAACCTTTTGTGTTTCATAATTTTTTCCATCATAGCACCTTACTAAGTACATTCCTTGTGCTTGAAATGGAATGAGCATTGAGTTACTAATATTGTGGACATCATAGCTTTGGATGCTTCTTCCTGTCATATCAAATATTTCGATAGAGGTCAATGAATTGCTATATTCGACTTGAAGTCCACTACTTATTTGATACATTTTAATAAAATTGTCTGGGATGTAGTCAAGGCTGGTTTCAAGACAAGTATCTAAAGTAATTTCTGTTGTACAAGACTCGTTGTCTGTTTCCTTAACCGTCATTGTTTCAAATTCTTCTTCAATATTTAAGGTTAAAGGTAAATCTGCGTAGTCATAACTTCCCCAAATAGTGCCATCTAATAAGACATCAAAAGTGCTGCTAGTTGGGTTGGCATAATCAAAGTCTAATAAGAAAGTAGAAGGTTCTTCACAAGTGTTGGAAGCAGTTCCCATTGAAAAAGCACAAGGTTCACATTCGGCTTCATCTACCAACATTAAAGCAACTTCTATTACACAAGCATCACTATTTGAATCACTTATGAGCATCGTCTCAAATGCATCTCCGATATTTACCGTTAAGGGTAAGTCAGCATATTCATAAGTTCCCCAAACGGTCATTCCATCTAAAACAAGATCGAATGTGTTATTCAACTCATTATTATGGGTAAAGTTCAGTGTAAAGTTTTGTATGTCTTCACAAGAATTGGTTAAACTTGCTTCTGAAAGTACACAAGGCTCACTTACCACACCCAATGGTTTTTCATCTACCACTTCTCCCGTACAAGGATTAATTAAGGTCAAAGTATAATCTGTCATTCCGTCTGCGACCAATGGTCCAACTGAAATACTATCTACATCCAAAAAAGAATAGGTTCCTAAAGATTCATCTCCTACCCAAACTTCAAAGCCTGTATAAACCCAAGGTTCAATAGCTATTCCAAAAGGCTGTTGAAAACCTATATTGACATAAAATTCGTTATCTTCTTCTAAGCTAATTGAGGTCGTCAAAGAAGGTAAATTACCATCTAAAGGATTTATATCAACAATACTTCCTTGAAAATATGGATTGATACCAAACCCACAACAAGGATCATTGACATCCCATATCCAATAAAATGATTGAATCCCCAGACTAAGAGTAGTCGGCATGGTAACCGTTTCATATCCCCAAAGGAAGTCATGAACATAATAGGTTGTAAGGGTATCCAAAGCATTCATTTCAATATATCCAGTAATATTTGGAGCTACATCTCCTGTCACTGTAGCCGTATAAGAATAACCACAACCACATTTTTGCTCTAAGAAAGTCACACTCGTACACACACTTCCTGTCGCTACATCGCTGGCTACCAAATCCCATTCTAGGGTTCCATCTAATGGTCCAACTGTCACAAAACCATTGGTTGAAAGGTCTTCATAACTAAAATTTCCTAACATCATTCCATTGCCTTCGACATTAAAACCCTCTGCGCCTCCACTAAAGCTAACCAAAGAAAGATTGACAAAAATTTCGTCATTCTCATTACAAGTTGTATTTTCTACTACTGTCAAGTTGGTCAATTCACAAGCATCACAATCCACCGCATCAACGACATCAATACTGGCACACTCAACATTCAAAAAGTCATTGATCGTGATTTCATAGTCGGTTGTTTCATCTCCTATAAATGGTCCTATGGTTAAATCCACATTACCTGCTTCTGCTTCATAGTCATAAACTCCATATTCTGTACCATTGACTTGAACAACAAAACCCAATGGATTGGCTTCTTCATATTCAAAGCTCACATCTACCCAAAACTCATTGTTATCATTACATTCCTGGCGTTGAGCCACTAGATTAGAGATATTACACAATTCTGGACAGTATCCACCTGTTGGCAACTGTAATCCTATGCAGCAAGAAGAATCAAACTCATCCAATCCACTTGGACAAATAAAATAAGGACCAAATATATCTCCAGTAACAGCAACTCCATTACCATATTCAAAAATATAAGGCATTTCTGACAAATTAAATCCATCATCTACATAACTATCAAAATTAGGACCAGATGAAACACAGCGATATATTTCATAATCTGTAATATCTCCTGCTCCTTCAATATATATAACCGCATCTCCTGAAGAAATATCATTTAATCCTCCTTGATTGTAACAATTAATAACATCCACATAGACTTCCATCTCTTCATCATCTAAGCATTGAGCTTGTAGAAAGGGCATATAACACAAAAAGAATAAGCAGCTAAAAAGAAATAATATTCTTTTCATAATCTAGTATTTAAAGGTTTTAACAAAAATAATACTCAAATATAAATTCACTTATCTAACTTAACAAAAACAACTTTAT
>JAHDBB010000056.1:0-9337 GCA_020630635.1 Chitinophagales bacterium | reverse complement strand
CTTAGTACTAGAAATGGGACGAAAGTGACGATGTGACGTAAGGAGACGATACAACAAGCCACCAGTCACCAGCCACCAGCCACTCCCTAACTATACAATGCAAAAAGTAGCAAAATGCAAGTGCTTTTTTACCTTTCCAACAATAAAAATGTACTTTTGCAAGCACTATGAGTAAAGAAGTTTCAATCAAAAAAATACAACGACTGCTAGAATTGCTAAAAATGGAAAAGGACGAAGACATCGCCTTATTCAACCGACAAATCTTGCAAGTCAGTTTACACCAACGCACCCAAGCTGGAACAACTTGGTATCCTTTAGAACTCAAAGAAACAGGCTATGGATTGGGTGAGCAACCCTTTGTCGTCTTAGAAAAAAACCAAGAAAAAACAGAACGCCACCAGTTTCAAGCAGGTAAAATCGTCAATTTCTTTTCTAATATGCCTGCCGTCGAAAATCCCCATGTCAAAGGCATCATCAACTATGTTCACAAAAATACGGTCAAGGTTTTCCTCTATGATAATGATCATCCAGACTGGATTGATATGGGAAAAATAGGGCTGGATTTACTCTTTGATGATCGTTCTTACCGAGAAATGGAAAAAGCCGTAAAAGATGTTTTAGAAGCGGAAAAAGGTAGACTAGCCGACTGGCGAGATATGTTCAAAGGAGAAAAAGGAATCGACTTTGCGAGAATCAACAAGCCTTATTTTATCAATCTTTTGAATGACTCGCAAAACGAAGCCATCAACAAAATAGTTGCTGCCGAAGATATTGCAGTGGTGCATGGTCCTCCTGGTACGGGTAAAACCACCACCATTGTCGAAGCCATACAGATTTTGGTACAAGAAGGTGGGCGTTTATTAGCGACGGCTCCTAGCAATACGGCTGTCGATTTACTCACCTTAAAACTTTCTCAAAAAGGTCTCAACGTCATTCGTATTGGAAACATTTCTCGTATTGATCCTGCCTTAGTAGATTTGACTTTGGAAAAGCGTTTATACAATAGCAACGAAGCCAAAGAAATTAAGCGAATGAAACGACAAGCGGATGACTACCGCAAGATGGCTTCTAAGTATAAACGGAAGTTTGGTCCTGCCGAAAGAGAGCAAAGAAAAATGCTGTATAAAGAAGCCAGAGATTTACGCAATCAAGTTCAAATCATTGAGTCCTATTTGGTCAATAAGATTTTAGAAGAAGCAGATGTGGTGACGGCTACTTTGGTCGGCTCCAATAATCGTTACTTACAAGGCAAACGTTTTAAGACGGTTGTGATCGATGAAGCAGCACAAGCCCTTGAACCTGCCACTTGGATTCCAATTTCTAAAGCAGATGAAAAAATCGTACTGGCTGGCGACCCTTTCCAATTACCGCCAACGGTCAAGTCCATCAAAGCAGCCAAACAAGGTCTCGAAAAAACATTGATCGAACAATGTTTAGAACGTTTTCCCAAAGAAGTTTCTTTACTGGATACTCAATATCGTATGAACGAAACCATCATGGGTTTTTCCAATCAATATTTTTATGACAATGCATTGAAAGCGGATCATTCGGTTCGTTATCAAAAGCTGCATTTACTGGATGGGGAACATGCAGCTTTGGAGTTTATAGATACGGCTGGTTGTGGATTCGATGAAAAACAAAATCCGAAAACATTGAGTCTTTACAATCCTGAAGAATATGGCGTTTTATGGCGGCATTTAGACAAATTGATTTCGGTGATTACCGAAGAAAACTCGCCAAGTATTGGGATCATCTCTCCTTATCGAGAACAGGTTTTGTATATCAAAGAGCAAGTAACGGACTTCTTTGATTATGCAGGACACATTGATATGGACATCAATACCATTGATAGTTTTCAAGGTCAAGAAAGAGACATCATTTATATCTCATTGGTGCGTTCTAATGAAAAGGGAGAAATTGGTTTCTTGAAGGATTATCGAAGGATGAATGTGGCGATGACTCGTGCGAGAAAAAAACTGGTGGTGATCGGTGATAGTGCGACTTTAGGCAAAGATCCGTTTTATGAAGCATTCTTGGAATATTGTGAAAAGCAGGAGGCGTATAAGTCGGCTTGGGAATTTATGTATTAATTATTTTTAGTCCATAGTTCGCAGTCAATAGTCCATAGATGTAGTTCAGTTTACAAGTGAGTTTCTGGTTCTAAGCAATGAGTTTCCTATCTTATGGACTATTGACCATCGACTACGGACTACTTAAACTGGTACTAAGAAGTAGAGACCCTCAACCAAATAGCCCCGATAGGAGTGGTATAAATGTAATGCGTTGGCTGCCTAAAACTTGGCACATTTATAAGAACGGATAGCGGGACTTTCCATTACGACGAAGCAATGAACCCTTCGCTCCAAATCAAAAAATAAAAGTGTTAAAAACAAAAAATAATTAAGAGTTGTATGTCCTTTACCATCTTTTTTGCGTTCTTTATCTTGCCTTGAACAAAGAAAAACTTTGAAGAATGAAATATTTATTAACCATTTTGGTAGGGTGTTTAAGCCTATCTACCGCCTTTGGACAACTCAAAACCATCGACTTTAAAGCCTATCAATATCCTTATCTCAAACGACAAGGATTATCGCTTTTTGTGAATCTATCGAACAACCAACGGGTTTTTGATGAATTTCAAGTTTCGATAGGAATTAGACCTTTTTCAAAAGAAAACGCCTATAGTCAGCGAACAGAAGCCTCTTATTTTTTCTATCAAAACGCTGCCAAAAAACAAACCCGTATTGATGTAGTGACCAAATTCGATTGGAGATACCAAAAACGAGAAATTCCTATCTTGTTAGGAAATCAAGGGGCTGATCGACAAGAAAAATCAAGAATAATCCTTCCTTTTTCTTCCTTTTTTATCAACCAACGGCATTTTTTCAAGGACCAATGGTTTTGGGAATATGAATTGGATGCACAATATGATGCTCGTTTTATGAAAACAACCATCATAGATCCAAGTCTCCCACCTATTGATCCTACGATCACCAACTTTGGCAATATATTCGCCACTCCTACGCTGCGTATTGGAAAAGGGCGTATAGAACCGACCAGCGAATTGTATTTGGCTTATTATTTATTGAAAGCGTTGGAAAAAGAAAACCGTCTAAATGCACCAATGAATCAGGAGAATATTTTTGACTTAGCCCATCATGTGAGTCATCTAAAAAATACCCGCTTATTGGATTTTCGATTAGAAAATATTTATGAAGCCGAGCAAGTGGATTCCTTTTTGGTAGCTAACGAAATGGTTGATGAAACCGATGCACGTTACTTTACCCAAATCTGTGATTTACTACCTTACGGATATTTTCTCAATCGTTTTAGTGGTTCCAGTATCGCTTTGCAAATTTCTTATGATTATAATAATAGAAGCGTTAAAACTTCTAATTTTGACGCCTATAGAAACTTTTTTCATTTTGTAAATGCAGGGATTTATTATCAATATTATAAACCATTGGGTCTAAAATATCTTTTGCATATTGAGGCAGATGCAAAAGTAGGTAAGATATATGAGACACCTACCTACATTTTTGATCCATCCAGTACGATTGCAGAAGGCTTTGGTACAGAAACAAATTTAAAGGCAAGCTTTTTGTTTTTTCCCAATACTCGAACTGAATTAAATTATACGGCTCAAGTTTCTTGGTCATATGACCGAAAAAAAGACCTTGTTCCCTCTAATTTAGAAGCTAGCAATTGGACCATTATCAATTCATTGAATGCGACTTATTATATCTCCCCTGCGTTTAGACTATTTGCCAATGGACAATTTAGATATACTTTGAACCAGCAAGATGACTTTATTTTTGATGGCTTAAATCAAACACTCTCTATATCGGCTGGTTTGCGTTACACATTTTTTTAGGAGCGAAAAACTTAATAATGGTTAATTATGAATGCGGTTCAGTTGGTGTATTTTGATTAGGAGCGAACTGTTTGAGCTTCGTCGTGATAGAAAGTCCCGCTATCCGTTCTTATAAATGCAGCCAAGTTTTATTAAGCCAACGCATTGCATTTATACCACTACTATCGGGGCTATTTTTGAAAGGACAGAACGCTAATAAAAAAGGTGTTTTACGATTTCTCGCAAAACACCTTTCATTTCTTTTTTTCATTCATCGCTTATATTAAGCCTCTACCCCACTTTCCGCCAAAGCCTTCACCATCGTTTCACCGATAAATGCAGGAGACTCTACAACGTGGATACCACACTCTGCCAAGATTTTCATTTTAGCGGCAGCCGTATCATCTTTACCACCGACAATCGCACCAGCGTGTCCCATTTGTCGTCCTTCAGGAGCCGTTTGACCAGCAATGAAACCAACCACAGGCTTTGTTCCATTTTCTTTGATCCAATACGCCGCATCTGCCTCCATATTTCCGCCAATCTCACCGATTAGGATAATGCCAATGGTATCGTCATCTTCCATAAACAACTGTACTGCATCTCTAGTCGTCGTTCCCACAATCGGGTCTCCTCCAATACCAATACAAGTAGATTGTCCCAAGCCTGCTTTCGTTACTTGGTCCACTGCTTCATACGTTAGTGTTCCAGAACGAGAAACGATACCGATTTTACCTGGATTGTGGATAAAACCTGGCATAATGCCCACTTTTGCAATACCTGGTGTAATGACACCTGGACAATTGGGTCCAACCAATCGACAATCTCTATCCGCAATATATGCTTTTACTTTGACCATATCTTGTACAGGAATCCCTTCCGTAATACAGATAATCACCTTAATTCCAGCATCAGCCGCTTCCATAATAGCATCTGCTGCAAACGGAGGTGGAACAAATATGATAGAAGTATTGGCTCCTGTTTCTTTGACGGCTTCTGTGACCGTATTAAACACAGGGCGGTCAAGGTGTGTCATTCCTCCCTTATTGGGAGTCACCCCACCAACAACATTGGTTCCATACTCAATCATCTGCCCTGCATGAAATGTTCCTTCTGAACCTGTAATCCCTTGAACCAGTATCTTTGAATCTTTTCCTACTAAAACTGCCATAAAAATTGATTTATTTAAAAATTTTGTGCGAAATTACAAAATGCTTGGCAAGGGAAGAAAAAAACCATGCTAAAGAATTGTAAATAATAGACATTTTTAATACCCGAACTTATGAAAACCATTCATCTAGCCCAACTATTTGTTCCACTTTTACTATTAACTCCTTTGATTATCTATGATGCAGCAATGGATCAGGTGATGCATCCTCGTTTTTTATATCTGTCTTGTTTACTAAGCATTACGTTTCTTCTTTTGTTATACACAAACAGGGATAAAAAACTAACAATCAACTGGTTAGACATCATTTTTGGAAGTTTTTATGCCATCAATTTACTTTCAATTTTAATGGCTCCGAACAAGGCAGAAGCCTTATTTGAAACCCAGAAGGTATTTTTAACATTGGGAACGTATGGAATTTTAAGGGTATTTTTTAACGATAATCCATCCCGATTTATCCCATTTTTCCTAAAAGCAATGATTATATTGAGTCTGATCCTAAGTGGGTATAGTATTAAAATACTGGGTGATATTTATACAGAATTTGGAGCTTTGTATCATTCTACAGTTTATGCCATCAAAGGACTATTTGCTCACAAAAATCTACTTTCTGCCTTTTTACTCTTTTTATTAGCCTTCAATGTATGGGGAAGCATCGCTTTAAAGCAAATCTGGAAAGGACTTTCTATCTTTAACATTATCAGTATTTTAAGCCTCATTTTTTTATTACAAACAAGAGCAGCCTATCTAGGTACATTTATTTTCTTACTGACTATGTTTGTGGGTATTATGAGTAGTGCGACCATTCGCCAACAACTTCCCATTAAAAAAATCGCTTTAGGAGCTTTAGCAGTTCTAGGAATTTCCGTTGGCGCATTGACTGTTACAGGTAATATTGCAGGTCCATTTAAGCGTCTTACCTCTTTTGGACAAACCAATTCTGTCAAAGAGAGAACCATCTTATGGCAAAAAAGTGTGGAATTGATGAAAGATTATCCTTTGCTTGGAGTAGGCAATGGAAACTGGAAATTGATGTATACTAAGTACAGTGTTACGGGTTTAAGACGAGCAGAGACCGAAGATATCCAATTTATTCGACCACACAATGACTATTTATGGATTGGTTCAGAAACAGGTTTTATAGGACTATTGTTATTTTTAGGTTTGGCTGGTTTAGCAATCATTGCCTTAATCTCCGCCATACGCAAAGCCGATTCAGCCCAAGAAGCGATCCCAGCTTGGTCGATATTAGCAGGCATTTTAGCCTATTTAGTGGTATCTGTATTTGATTTTCCGAGAGAAAGGTTGGAACACCAAATGTTGTGGGCTTGTTATTTGGCTTTGACTGTTTATATGGGTCAACACTTTTTTACCAATCGCCAATATACCCTAGGCGTTAAAGCAAAATTCATTTTAATTCCGATCATTTTATTAAGCATTTTTACCGCCTACATGGGTTACTCCCGCTTACAGTCTGAACTTATTGTCAAGCAAATGATCTCCAATACTCAACGAAATAAATGGCAAAAAGTAAAGCGTCAAAGCTTACAAGCCCACACCATGTTTTACAATATGGATTTACTAACCAACCCTTTGGTATGGTGGGAAGCCATAGCCGATTTTAGAGATAAAAAGTACCAAGAAGCCAATCAAAAATTTCAAGAGGCTTTAGATATTCATCCCAACAGCCACAAAGTTTTTAACAATCTAGGTTCGAGTTATTATGTTTTACAAGATTATGAGAATGCAGAAAAAGCCTATCGGCAATCGCTTGTAATTAATCCTAAATATGATGAAGCCTTAGGAAATATGGTGCGTTTATATTTACGAGGTAATAATCCTGCCAAAGCTCGCACTTATTTGGAACAAATGTCTAAAGAAAGTGATCGAAAAAAACAACTGACCCAAATGCTAGAACAATTGGAAAAATCATAACCTATATAGCACAAATGCAGCATATCTCTTCTTTATTTTCACACAAATAATGTTCTTTTTTTATTAAAAAGTCAAAGTTTTTTTTAGCTAAAGTTTTTTTTTTCATAATATTTCTAAAAATTATAAAAAAATTATAAAAAACTGATTTTCAGAACACTAAAAATAGCAAAAATAATATTTGCATAACGCAAAAAAGATCGTGCAAAAAAAAAATTATAAAGTCAAAGTATTTTTTAGCAAAATATTCTGTACATTTATCTCCCCAACTTGCTAAAATTCTGTTACCAAAATGTTCTTATCATAATGAAAAAGGGAGAAGTTCTATTTAATCTTATTAAACGTTTAACAAAATCTGAAAAACGATACTTTAAACGTTTTACCCAATTGGTCGGTAGCAAAGAAGAAAAAGATTATTTGGTGGTTTTTGAACTGTTAGAAAGACAAAAAGAATATAAAGAAAAAGAGCTTAGGACCAAACTTAAAGACCTCAATGTAAAACGCCCTATTGCCAATATAGAAAACTACTTACTAGATAAGTTACTCAATTCTTTAACTCAATACAATAGAAACAAAAACCTATACATCAGTTATTGGTCAGAGTTAGAGAAAACACACATCATGTTGCGAAAAGGTTTGTATGAAGCAGCAGAAGACACACTCAAAAAGTTGCATCTTTTGCCTGATCATAAAAAACCCTTGTACCATTCTTATATGTATGCTTTGTGGCATGATTCGCTCATGTACTCACAAACCAAGTCTCCTGATGTTTATCATAAAGTTCAGGAATTAACCCAGTCTTGGCTTCAACATCTAGAAGGTACGACGACAGAGGTTACTTATCTCCATTTATTAGCCGAAATCTCACATATTTATCAAACTCCTTATTATAAACTACAAGAAGAGAAATCTTCTCAATTAGAAAAATTACTTCAACATGATTTCCTAACGGATGAATCTCGCTGTATAACCATCAGTAGCAAAATCAATCGCTTTTACTGTCTATTCTATATTTATTCATACCTCAATCACCATGAAGCTCTACTTCACAAAAGTAAGGATTTGTTACAGGTCTTACGAAAAGATCATGAGGCAATGGCTAGTATATTAATCGAAGTTTGGGGTACTTATCTATTATCTTGTATAAAAAATAAAAAAAACAAGACCTTTCTAAAGGAACTTAAACACTACGATAATCAATCAGAATATAGTACGCAAACAAGGCACTTTTATGTCAAAAATTACGCTTCTGCCATCTATGCTATTCAAAACAATAAACCCCAATTTGCATTAGATCAATTCGAGGAACTTGACACCCATTTCTCAACCTATCAAGCCGCTTATACAGAAGACCACATACAAGAGTTTTATTTTCACATAGGAGTATGTCTCTTTATGGATAAAAAATATACAGAAGGGCTAAACTGGCTCAATCAATGGTTACTCAATAAAAAACGTCCGTTAGAAGATAACTTCTTTTTTGCTTTATTGATCCTATATTTATTTTTCCAAACAGAAAATGAAAACTTCTATTTAGCCAACCGTATTATTGATTTAAGAAAGAGACAGCTTAAGAAAAATGAAGAAACGCCTGAATTTGTTTTCAAGTTTATGGCTTTACAAAAAACCCTCAACAATACCTTACTTAAGGATTTTAGAACAGAATTGGTCAAAAAAACCAAGTTATTCAATATTTACACTAATTTGCTGGACCTTCTTGATCAAACATCAGATGAGGAAGGAAGAGCCATTTTCCAGACATTCCGTCAACCATTAAAAGCGTGGGTAAAAGAAAAAATTAATTTAATAGATATTAAGCAGCTACAAGATACAGAATAAAAAAATATTTTTACTCACAATCCAATATCACATCTTTCAATACCTGTCCATCTTTATTAATAGTCAAGTTATGGAAGCAAGTATTGTAGTAGATTGTAATACCATAATGCACAATCGTTTCTGCTTGTGTACACACCTCTCCTGCTTCAATTCGAGCATTTTGGTAACACATATCTAGTGTACACTGTAAGATATCAGGAACTTCATTGACAGGTAGGACTTCACAATCTGTTGGAATCACCACAACAGGTGTTGGATTAGAAGGCAAGGGTTCTTCTTCTATAATCACCTCTTTGCCACAAGATAAGAGGCACAATACGAATATAAATATGGGGATCACTCGCATTTTCTTAGATTTTGCTATTTAGATGCCTTAAAATAGCATTTTTCCTCTTTTTCTCAAAGTGATTGGTTCAATTTAACAAAAAAAATGACATTTCTCTGTTATTTTTTATGTCAATAAACCATCAACTATATGTAATTTTCTCTTTTTTCTTTTTGGAGAGAACGGTTATTACTCTTTCATCGTCACAGGTCTCCCCGCT
>JAHDBB010000055.1:14430-18748 GCA_020630635.1 Chitinophagales bacterium | reverse complement strand
CAAGTCCCTTGGGAGATTGTGTGGGGACCAGATGACCATATTTGGGCAACAGAAAGACGAGGACGAGTATTGCGTATCGAACCCGAAAGCGGCAATACGACTACTATTTTGAATATGGAAAGTACGGTAGAAACAGGGGGAGAGCCAGGTCTTTTGGGAATGACCCTACATCCCGACTTTGAAAATACACCACTCGTTTATTTAGTGTACAACTATCTGCCTGCTGGCGATTTTCAAGCAGATGAACGATTGTCAAGTTTTGAGTGGAATGGAACAGAATTGGTCAATGAGAACATCATCTTAGATGCAATACCGGGTGGAGGCATTCACAACGGTTCTCGTCTACTGATGCTGGATGATGGAACTATGTTAATGACGACAGGAGATATTGCCAATAGTGCTTTGTCGCAAGACTTAACTAGCTTAAATGGTAAAATATTGCGTCTTAATTTGGATGGTTCTATTCCCGACGATAATCCATTTCCTGACAGTTATATTTATTCGTATGGTCATCGCAATCCACAAGGTCTGTGTCATGGACCCAATGGCATTATCTATAGTTCCGAGCATGGCGCACAACAATCAGATGAGTTAAATATTATCGCTCCTGAACGCAACTATGGTTGGCCTATTGTACAAGGTGAATGTAATACAACTGCCGAAATTAATTTTTGTGAATCCAATCCTGTCATTGAACCCATTCGAGAATGGTCTCCTTGTCCAGCCGTTAATGATTTGATTTATTATGAACATCCTGCCATTCCCGAATGGAACGATTGTTTGTTAATGGCGGTATTGGGTGGATTAGGTGGAGGCTATCAGCGTATTTCAGTGATGAAAATGATAGATGGTGGAAGTGAAGTTGGAGAAGAACAAGAGTTTTTTACTTCATTTGGACGATTGCGAGATATTTGTATCAATCCACACAACGGAGCTATTTATTTTGCGACCAATGGCGGAAGCTATCCTGGTGCGGGTCCCAATCAAATTGTCGAATATGCCAACTTAGATTATGTATTAGATACCATGATGGTGGATACGATGGATATGGACACTATGATGATGGATACAACGATGACTTTTATACAACATTTAGATCAAATGGTTGCTCAATCTATTCATATTTACCCCAATCCCGTTCAAAGAAATGCCCAAGTTATCTTCTCTGAAAATTTTATAGGAAAAGATTTTGAGGTGATTGGTTTTAATGGACAAAGTATGTTACAAGGACGAGTGACTCAAACCCAAATGACTTTGGACGTTCATACTTTTTCAAAAGGTTGGTATTATCTAAAAGCAAGCAATGAATATGGGACCATTACCCAATCTATACTGGTTGAGTGATGGAGGCATGATATTCAGTTTTTGAATATTTAAACCTCAAGATTTGTACATAAATGAAACCACTTTAGCATTCTTAGAAAATAGATGTTAAGGTGGTTTTTTTATTCAAATACATCCAAAATTAATAATTTGTTTACTTTTTCTTTGGATCAAAAAGGATCTTTTGTTTATTTGTTTTATAACTTTTTTATAATTTTGTTTGTTGATGTTAAATTTTTGATTATGAGTGTTTTATGCTTTTTTGTATGTTTTAAGTCTTAAAAAAAACTGATTTTTTAATAAGTTGGACGATATTGAAAAAAAATTATTAGCTTTTTTTTACAAAAAAAAATATAAAAACTTAACCTATATTTGAAATGTTAAAAAAGTAGTTTTTTATATATTTTTCAACATAGAGATTTAATTAATCAAAGACCACATTTTTTGCTTAAAACAGGAGGGATTATATGAATAAGCAATCAATACCATTTGATGAAAAAAAATACTTAGAAAAAGCTAAGCTGTTACAAGAAACTTTACAAGTGGAGGAAGCCATTCAAGCTTATCAATATTTGTTAGAAAGTAGTCAAATATCTTCTCAAACGATGATTGATTCGTTGTTGGGAATCAGTCAACTTTCGATGGATAATGGTCAATTTGATTTGGCAGAAGAATATCTTAAAAAGATAGACAAACCATCACTTAGCCATACTCAAACCATCTATTATTGGATTGGTAAAGCCAACCTTTGTCGTAAAAAAGGTATGTTTGATGAGACACATAAGTGTTTGGATAAAGCCATTGCTTATGGTGAAAAGCATCAAGCCTTTTGTAAAGATGAATTAGGGTTTTGCTATGCTAAAAAAGGTGGATTTAGCAATGGTGAGAAAGCCAAGTATTGGTCAGATAAGGCTTATGAATTGCTGAAAGATGAAGGAGATCCACACATCAGAATATTTTGTTTTTATGCGAGAGGAGGTGCTGCTGAAGCAGAGCCAGAAAATGGATTGAAATGGCTGGAAAAAGCGGCTGAAATTGCTCAAACACAATTGACCTATCCCGAAAAGTGGACTTCAAGAATACTGATGTTGAGAGCCATGCTTTTTCTCAAAATGTATGAATATGAAAAGGCTATTGACACCTGTTTAGCCTATGAAGCCATTCAACAAAATACAGGTGTTAATCTACCTCTAAGCGAACAGCCTTATTGTTTTAACTATCATGCCAAAGCTCTATTTTGTAAAGGAGACTATTTTGAAGCTATATTTTATGCACAAAAAGCCCTCATGATAGGCGAATCTCTAAAACAAATCACTCGTACCGCTTCTTGTAATGTCTTGGCGGCTGCTTATCGTCAAATTGGTAATTATGTTTTAGCAATAAAATATGGACAACGTTCTTTAGAAATTTTTAAGGAAAATAACCCGAATTGGAATGCGTCCAAAAATATCTATTTTTTGAATAATGCTTATCACAACCTTGCCCAATCTTATACATTTATTGATTCATCACAAGCCATTCATTATTACTACAAAGGATTAGAAGTTTTAGATAGAACGGTTGATGATAAAAACTTGCCCAACTATTTTGAGGTTTGGAGAGAGCTAACAGCTTTACATCCCAATGAGCAAGGATTAGAATATGCTCACAAGGCTCTAAAAATTGATACCTTTCTGAGAAGAACGATTTATTTACCAATGGGCAATGCTTACTTTGCTTTAGGAAATATAGAAGAAGCCATAGATTGTTATACAAAATCTCTCAACGAAAACATGATGAATCAAACAACATTTGACATAGAAAACCTGGAGCTAAAATATCAATTTACGGAATATAAAAATGCTATTCAGACTTTGAGTAAATTAGGAGAGGTGTTTTTACATTTGTATCAAAAGACTCAAGAAACCAATAAGCTGGAAAAAGCCATAAAGTATTTTGAATACGCTGTTGATTTATTTGAATTCCAAAAAAATGAAGTGGAATCTCAATCTCAAATTATCTTGAATGACGAAGTGATGCAAGTTTATGGACGCTATTTGAAAGCGTTGAGTGAGCAAAAAAAACAAGACAATGACAAGATTTTTAGGCTGTTTGAAAAAAATAAAGCAAGCATCTTACACCAAAGTTTGGTCGAAAATCAAATTAGAAAAAAATACTTAGATGAATCTTTTCTTCAAAAAGAAAAAAAGCTAAAAGTTGAGTTGAGAAAATTAGAAAAAGCGATAACTCAAATCGAAGACGAACAAGAAAAAAGTTTATTGTACGATCAATTTTTTAATAAACGAAAAGACTATCAACAATTTTTAAAAACCTTAGAAAACCAACTAACCAAGAATCAAGAAACAAAACATGCAACTTCGCAAGTTTCCTTGAAAAGTGTACAAAATACCTTAGAAGAAAATGAGAAGATTTTAAACTACTTAGTTGATGAACACCATATTTTTATCTTCTTTATTAGCCCAGAAGAAGTGGAGTTGATGACATTTCCAAAGCCCAAAGATTTAGAAACAAACATAGAATACTTATTGCAAGCCATTCACAAATATGATGAACACAGTTATAGAGAAAAAGCCAAAGAACTCTATCTACAGTTGATTGCGCCCATCGAAGATTTACTTTTTGATTTGTTTGGAAATATCCAAGAATTACAAGACTTAATTATTATACCTTATGGCATTTTAGCCAAAGTACCTTTTGAATCTCTAATGAGTTATGAAGATGAGACGATATTAGAATCTTTCAATGTGTCTTATCATTATTCAACAACGCTTTGGATGCAAGCAAGAGAAAAAGCCAAAAAGAGAGCATTCACGCTGTCTAGTTTTTTGGGGATGGCTCCTATCTATGAAAACCAACAAGTGACTACATCACAAACAGCAACCAATGTCTATCGAACTGTTAGAAATCGAGAAACTCAAAGCAACTGGACCGCTTTACCCTATTCAAAAGTAGAAGTGGAAACCATTGCACAGCTTTTTGAAAAAGATCAACAAGC
>JAHDBB010000055.1:0-14330 GCA_020630635.1 Chitinophagales bacterium | reverse complement strand
GGAATGATGGCGATGACCAGAGGTTTATTATATGCAGGGGCGCAAAACATCGTCACTTCTTTATTTGAAGTCAATGATGAATGGACCAGCAAGATGATGATCACCTTTTATCAAGAAATATTCAAAGGACATTCTTTCAAATTAGCCCTTGCCAATGCCAAAAGAGATTTGATGGAAAAAGAAAAAGTGCCTGTCAAAGTATGGGCTGCCTTTACCCTAATCGGGCATTAAATCTTTCCGAATAAAAAACTCAAAGATAGCGACTTTGTTACCATCTATCAATTTGAGATAATAACGACCTGGATGCAATTTTTTCCAATCCAAGTCAAGGCTAAATTGGTAGTTAACAATATCAATAGTATCATTAAAAAGCGTTACATTTTGATTGTTTTCAATTTGAAAGGAAAGATGAGAAGCAGTAAAATCCTTTGTTAATTGAAAATCTATAGAATGGGTATTCCAATCAAAACCATTGAGAGGAACAACCAAAGAGAGTGGCTTATTACGATTGGTTCCATTGACCAAACCTTGATAGAGAGGTTGGGGAGTAAACGCACGCTTTAAATTGGCATCAGGAAAATTATCCAAGCCATCAGTGATTTGTTGAGCTTCTCCCAATTCTTCCTCGTCCATTTCTCCTTTCCACGTCTCTATTTCTTTTTTGAGTTCTTGTCTACCAAAGACTTTCATCGCCACTAAGAAATCATCCATAGTTAGACACATTTCTTGAAATTCTTGTTCAGTAATATTCAATTCCTCCAAAAGTTGAGGGGTAAGAGAGGGGAGTTGACCTGTTTGGAAATATTTATCCAATATGTCTAATAATTGCTTATCCATTTATATATGACTACTTTTTGACAAAAATAGGTTTTTTTGTTTATTTAAAAAAGTATATGTGAAAAATGTTTTAGTAATAAAGATATGTTGTTTTTTTAATCTTTAGGCTTTTTACTCTCCAAAAATATTTTAAAAAGTTTATTCATACAACGATATTTTTGAGTTTTTACGACATCGCTACTTTTGTAGTTCATCATTTGTGCAATTTCTTCCATAGACATTTTTTTAAAATAGTAAGCATACAAAATGGTTTTACAAGGATTGCGTAAATTTTGCAATACAGTAAGGATTTGTTGCTCTTTATTATTGATATCTGTTTCTTGAGTTTGTTGTGTAACCCATTGATTAGCAAGAAATTCAACAGAATTTGGAGCAAAAAGCACCTCTATAGATTTTCGATGTTTTTGGAAAGCCAAATGCTTTGAAATAGCATACAAATAGCTTTTTAGACTACTTCGCAACTCCGTTAATTTTCTCTCCTGTACTTTTTCATATAAAATAATGATGGCTTCTTGAAAAATATCTTCTGCCTCCGTTTCTCTACACTTAAAATTTTTACAAAGCCAAGCTACACAGTTTTTACGGTGGTTACAATAAATAGTTTTTAGTGTTTGATTGGGTTCATTCCGTAACAGAAGGAGCCAATCTGTGTTTTTGTATTTATTCATAATTCTCTCCCAATTGTTAATGTCCAGTATCTAATAAAGGTAAACCATTTAAATCAACTTTTTATGCTTTTTTGTCTAATTCTTACATCCTTTTCAGAAAAATTCAAAAAAGATGGAGATGGAGCAAGCTGTTTACTTTTTATTCAAAAATGAGATTAAATGTTGGAGGAAGTAATGCCTTTTTATTAGGAGAGAATGTTTTAGTGCTTCGTCGTGACAGGTCTCCCCGCTATCCGTTCTCATTCGTGTTGCCAAGTTTTAGGCAGCCAACGCTTCTACACGAATACCACTACTATCGGGTCTAGATGGTTAGTGAAAGTACTTCTTAGTGCCAGGAGTTGAGATGAAGGGACGATATGTGGCGTAAAACGAGGAACGCTTCTACGTAATCGACCCAATTTGTTCTTGAATAAAAAACCGTCCCTTTGTCCCAAAAGTACAAACTGAACTGAAAAAACGTCCCCTTGCCCCATTTTTGAAAAACGTTGAGACCATGCCAACTAGCCCCGATAGTAGTGGTATTGTTGTGAAGCCAGGCGTTGTAGGAACAGATTGAATCTGTTCTTGAAAGGCTAGAACAACAATAAGAACGGATAGCGGGACTTTCCATGACGACGAAGCACCCAACCCTTCGCTCCTAAAACTTCTAAACCGCCAAATATAAAAACCAGTCCTAAATTTATCGTTTATGAAAGCAACATTACATTATTCAAATCCTACTTATGAAGCAGAGACGGGACTTTTCTTGGTCATTGATTTTTTACTAAAATTTTCAAAAAAACCTTTAAAAAAGTGTTTACTTTTTCTCTTATAATGAATAAAGAAGTAGAGGTTTATAAATTAGTTTAATTTTTCCTTCAAGGAATCAAGAAAAGGTCATTCTATTCCTTTTTAAATAAACAGTCGGTTTTCGAAGGTCATTATAAAATGCCTTATCATTGAATGTATCTATCAAACTACATACCCTTGCGATTTAGATACCTGATGACTTTGCGATAATTGACTGTTTTAAAAAAAATAACATTATTGAATTGAAAAAATGAGGGCAACCAGTCTAAAGTTGCCAAGTTACTTTCATTGTAAAAAAGAAAGGGTAAGTCATTTCAATCGGATTGTTATGCAGGAACGGGAAGACCCATCCGACTGATTTATATTAATAGACTCCCTTCTCTTTATCAATCGGATTGCTTCTTCTTTGACGGGAAGACCCATCCGATTGAAGCGATTCATTTTTTCTTTGATTGTAAAATAGGGCAATAATGGTGGCAACCTTAGACGGGTAGCCAAAATGAGTTGCGTGCTTTTGTTGGACAGTTGATTATTTTGATATTATAATATTATGCTAATAAAAACTCATTACTAACTCCAATTCAATATATCTAATCCATAATAACTATTTTTATAAAGTTGTTGTTTGACCAATTCTTTTGTACAGAAGAGTCATTTTTATATGAAGTATCATTAAGGAGAATGTTTGGCGCATTTATACCTTAGTGAAAGATCAGAAATAAACTATTCCAAAATGGGACTAAGAGATTTTTTGATTTTTAAGGCGAAAAACGGAGTCATAGCAGGGCTACGACGAGTATTTTCAACGCCAAAAATCGGAAAATTTTTTACAGAAGACAAAGTCAACAACAACTTTTATTAGCACAAAATTTTTTTTACCTAAAAAACTAATTATGCTTAAAACAACAACTATAGGATTGCCAAATCCTAATTCTACTTAAAAAAATCTTACCAAAAATAGTTCTGTTATTTTAAAATGATCTCAATCTTCTTGGGCATCAATGGCATAGCTATATCTAATCACCAACTTACTGTTAATGACAGTTGTAACTTTACCCAAGCAGCAGGATCCCAGTCCTGTTGCTTTTAGAAGTTATCGTTTTTTAGCTGCAAAGAACGTTTATCCCCATTGTAATAGCTAATTCTATTCTGATTACTTGACCCTTATTGTTTTATACCTCGTTGTTCTTCTTCACCAAGACACATTTAGAAACTAAAAAAACGTAATTTTATGAAAACAACATCTTATTTTAACAATGGATGGAAATCCATTATCCATACTTTCATAGGCATCTTCCTACTGCTTATGGGTTGGATGAATACAGTAGCTGCTCAAAATTTGCCTGCTAATGTGGAAATACGATCTAGTACTTCTTGTGGAGACGATATTTATTTTGAAACATATGATTCCCAAATGGGTCAATATCGCTATTTTTTTGTGAGTGGAAATACAGTCGTAGAGATACCAATGGCAAATGAGAGTAATGCTATAACTAAGAATATTTGTACCAATGAATGTTATCTAATTATTGGAGGCAAACTGCATATATTTGATGGAACCGACCTAATTGAAATTCCAAGTCCTGATGGGGCTTTTTTTGAAAGAATGGATGACTGTGGTGGAGAGTGTGTATTATCTTATCGAAGTTTTAATCCACTAACCCTTTTTTTATATACACTTGATGGAGTGAGCCTAACACCTATTTATAGTCCCATACAAGGTTTCTTAAAATCTTGATCTTGTGATGGTAATTGTTATTTTGAATTTTCAGATGGAACCTTTGTTTTTGATGGAACCAGTCTTATAGAAGTGTCTATACCTGGAAAAATATTCAAAGATTTCCAACAACCTGATTGTGGTCAATGCTTTTTTGAATTTGAAGATATGGCAACTGGAGCGACTGAACTCTATATCATAGAAAATGGTAACTATGTTGCTCTGACAACACCTTCTTTTGATAGTTATAATTTTGGAAATCCGTCTTGTGGAGGTTGTTATGTTGAATTTAGGAATGCTAATATAGTAACCATATATCTTTGGGATAGTAATGACCTTGTAGAAATACTGAATCCCCCTCAAACTATATATGTTGAGATAACTGGTTCTAACTGTAATAGTGAATGTGTATTGGTATATAGAGATACCATACAAAATAATATTATATCAGCTATTTGGAATGGAACTGATTTGATAACTATGGAGCTTCCAGCAGGAGTATCTTTTGCTGGAACGTTTTGTTGTTCTGGTTTACAACTGTCGCAGTACCTTAATTCTAATGGAGAGTCTAGCTATTATGGGTTTACAGGTACTGATTTTGTGGAAGTATCTTTTCCAGCAGGGGCAACAAATATAGGTGTTGTTAGTCCAGGATTAAACACCTGTGGTTGTACATTCCAATACAATACAGGTACAGGCTTGAATATAGCTGCTTGGGATGGAACAAGCCTAACAATTCCACCAGACCAACCACAAGGAATTACTTTTGTTGGTCCTATTTCTAATAATGGTTGTAATTCATGCTTTACTAATTTTTATAGTGAAGCAACAGGCTTGATAAATTATCTTTGGGATGGAAATACATTAACAGAGTTTCCAATTGTTGGTGACGACCCAACTGTTTCTTTTTCAATTTATGATAATTCTTGTCTAGAAGAGTGTGTTTATAAATTTGGGAATATACTATATACTTATGATGGTACTATGTATTCGGAAATATCTGGTGCGCCTATGGAACTGAACTTTAATGATATAATTGAAAATGCTTGTGGTTGTTATTTTGAGTATTCTACTGGTTCAGGTGACAACCGTAAGTTTTATATTTACGAAAATGGAACATTAGTAGAGGTAGGAGGAATCTCTGAGTCCGACTGTTTTTGTTCTGTTATTGATACTAATGGAGAAGTTGAAACGGCTGACGTAATGAGTTTTGCGCCCGAACCATTAGACAACACCATCTGTTTAGGAGAAACAGTCAGCTTTACCGTCCAAGTTTCCAATGGCACAGCCCCTTACACTTATCAATGGCAAGATGGAGGTGGTAATATGATTGGAACCAACTCAGCGACTTACAGTTTTACGCCCACCATGGCAGACAATGGCAGCACCTATCAAGTAATGGTAACAGACAACAATGGATGTAGTGTTATGAGTGAATCCGCCAATTTAGTTATTAATGAACTTCCCAGCTTAATGGTGGATGATGTGTCTGTTTGTTTAGGCGAAGAAGTATCCTTTACTACCACTGCCTCCAATGGTGCAGCCCCTTACAATTATCAATGGCAAGATAGTGGAGGCAATACAGTCGGGAGTAATTCGGAAACCTACACTTTTACGCCCACCTTAACCGATAATGGTACGACCTATCAAGTAGCCGTTACTGATGATAATGGATGTACGGTCAGTAGTATGCCAGTTACTTTAACAGTAAATGCTTTACCCGAAACATCGACTCCCAATGATGTAACGGTTTGTTTAGGCGAAGAAGTATCCTTTACTACCACTGCCTCCAATGGTGCAGCCCCTTACAATTATCAATGGCAAGATAGTGGAGGCAATACAGTCGGAAGCGATTCAGAAACTTATACCTTTTTTCCACTTTTAGCTGATGATGGCAGTAGCTACCAAGTCATTGTCACCGATGATAATGGCTGTATCAACAATAGTATGTCTGCTACACTTACCATTAATAGTCTTCCCGATGCTTCCTTTACTTGTCCTATCAATGTACCCCAATGCGAAGGTTTATTTGATTTAAGCCCAATCAATTCGACAGGAGTATGGACAGGAACCTCCAGTAATGTCATTGAAACGAACAGTATGCTGGACCCATCAAGTTTAATCCAAAATGTCAACTACACATTAATTTATACAATAACCGATAACAATGGTTGCCAAGCCCAACAAAGTTGTAATTTCAATATTATCAATAACTGTGCATCCAATGGCGGACGATTCGATGATGAGTAATAAATGCAATAAACATTTAGTTTTCATATTTTAGTTTTAGTTTCTTCATATTGAAAAGGCGGGAGCATCTTCAATTGGTGTGACCGTTCTTTTCTTTTTTACAACATAATATTAGGAGCGAATGGTCGGGTACTTCGTCGTGCAGGAAAGTCCCGCTATCCGTTCTCATTCGTGTTGCCTAGTTTTGGGTAAGCCAACGCTTCTACACGAATACCACTCCTATCAGGGCTATTTGAGGATGGATAGAACGCTTCAGGAACTAAACTATTTTAGAATTTAGAGATTAAAAATTAAATTTAATCCATTCGGGGCTAGCTTATTGTGATCTCGACTTCTTACAGAGCCCCCTTTATTAGAAGGCTGAGAGATATTTTATAATTACCAGTAGCAAAAATTCTGTTTATTCTTCTAATTCTTAAAAATTCTGTTTAAGAAATGGCAATAAGCAGTACCATCCTCAACCACCTATCCGTTCTCATTCGTGTTGCCTAGTTTTGGGTAAGCCAACGCTTCTACACGAATACCACTCCTATCAGGGCTATTTGAGGATGGATAGAACGCTTCAGGAACTAAACTATTTTAGAATTTAGAGATTAAAAATTAAATTTAATCCATTCGGGGCTAGCTTATTGTGATCTCGACTTCTTACAGAGCCCCCTTTATTAGAAGGCTGAGAGATATTTTATAATTACCAGTAGCAAAAATTCTGTTTATTCTTCTAATTCTTAAAAATTCTGTTTAAGAAATGGCAATAAGCAGTACCATCCTCAACCACCTAGACCCGATAGTAGTGGTATCCCCTTGTAGCGCAAATTTACGAATTTGCGCTACAAAGGGGATAGGAACGAATAGCGGGGAGACCCATCACAATGAAAGAGTAACAACCGTTCTCTCCCCAAAAAAGAAAAAACCTCTTTACTTCCTTCTTTAGGATGAAGCCAGGAAACGCTCCGAAAAAAACAAGTTATACTTCCTTCTTTAGGATGAAGCCTCAACGAGTAAGATAAGGCAACACTGTCGAATTAAAGAATACACCCAAAGTACCAATATCCACTACAAATTCCTCAAAATCCATAGATTTGATCAAAAAAGAATTGGCTCCTAATTGCAAGCACTCTTGTTTTTCCTTATCAGAAGTCGAAGTAGTCAGTATGATAATTGGAATCTTAGGAAGGTTAACATCTTGACGAACAATTTTTAAAAAATCTTTTCCATGAATACCAGGCATATTTAAATCTAAAAGAACCAGATCAGGATATGTTTTTACATGTTGATATTTACCTCGTTTATAGATATAATCCAAACCATCATTTCCAGAATTTACTGTTGTTAATTGATAAGGTAGGTGATTGGCATCTAAAGCCAACTCTGTAAGCATCACATCAGCAGGATTATTCTCAATTAAAAGTAAATTTTGCTTATTCATAGTTTCGTATTTTTATGTGTTTGTATTTTTATATGTTTTGATTTATATAAAATGTGAAATTAATTTGTTTGACTCTACGTCGTAAATGAAACTTTGTTACAATCTTTTTTGTATTTTTTTTGCATTTATAAGTAGGTGTTTTTATAAGTTAGAAATGTTGAAAAATTGACTTTTGGCAGAGATTTTATTTTAAAGTGTTTTTGTATAAATAGATTTTTACGTTTAGAACTAAGATAACTTATTTTCAATGTGTATGCTTGAAAATTTTCTCATCAAGTTTGAAACATTTTTTATTTCTTAAATTTTATATAAAATCATTTTTTTTATGTTATATAGTGCAACTTTGGCAAAAAAATTGCGTAATTTTTTCTTACCAAATTCTTATAATTTGAAAACTATTTTTTGATTATACTTTAGACTTATGATCCTCATAACTACTCAAGTGATTGCACGCAACCAAGAAGTGCAAAGGCTCAATAATGCCATACGAGAACACAATGTAATGATGAAAGCAGATGTGCTAGAAATGAAAAAAAATCTGCAACAGACAAGAGCTATTAGAAATAAACACTTTCCTCTTAAAAGTAGCTTAATAGCCAAACCAACTCACCACATTATTTGTGAAAAAAGTCATCAATCTTCTAAACAAAAACCATACACTCAGGTTTCTAATGTGAGCTAAAAACTCGTATTTGATACATAACCAATCCTAATTAAAAAATATATTTATTAAATGTTAAATATATAAAAGGCAATGGAACAAAATATACAAGTCATTTTAGAACGTAGTGACGAAATACTGAAGAGAAGCCACAAGCTCATTGAAGATCAGCATCAGATTTTAAATAGATACTATGGGTTGTTGGAAGTGCTGGAAGAAAAAGACCTATTAAGAGTCGATTTGTTAAGAAAAGCCCAAAGCAGGAACATATATAAATAGCTATTACAAAGTCAAAAATAGTCCTTTAACTGTCGCATAGGTTACTTTTTTGAACAACATAACCCTCTAAGTGTGACAAAAGCCAATGATCTATAGTCCTATGTGACGTTATAGCTAAATATATGTTGTAATTTATCATGGAAAAATACATTGAAGAAATCCTGCAAGAAAATAAGCAAATAGTAACTCGTAATTCTCAACTTCTAGAAAGCAACCAGACCTTAAAAGAAGAATTGAGAACATTTTATGCAGGTATTGAAAAATATCAATCCTTTAAAAAGGAGATGGAACAGCGTCAAAATAATCAAGAAAATAAGCTGAAATAATCTTGAAGTATTTTTTTTATTAGAAAAAAATCTACTATATTACATCCATTATGTAATATAAATAGGGTTCATATGTCTGATAAAAAAAATTACCAACTCATTAATGACGAAACAGATAAACGCAATCCTGAAAACTTTCCTATTGTTGGTATTGGTGCATCAGCAGGAGGATTAGAAGCTCTAGAAAGTTTTTTTAGCAATGTTCCTACTGCCAGTCCTTTGGCATTTGTCGTCATTCTTCACCTTTCTCCAGACTACAAAAGTTTGATGGCTCAATTGCTATCAAAACATACAAACATGAAGGTCAAAACAATAGAAGGAGGTACTATTGTTGAACCCAATCATGTATATGTCATCCCACCCAAAAAAACACTTACTTTACACAAAGGTATTCTTTATCTACATGATAAAGTCAATACCAAAATGCCTACTTATCCTATTGATATTTTTTTCCGTTCGCTTGCAGAAGAAATGGGAGATAGGGCTATTGGTATAGTCTTATCTGGAACAGGAAGTGATGGAATGCGGGGTGTAAGAGCCATCAAAGAAAAAGGCGGTATGGTGATGGTTCAACATCCCGAATCGGCTAAGTTTGATGGAATGCCTCGTACTACTATCTCCACAGGTCTAGTAGATTACATATTGACACCCAATAAAATGCCTATTGAACTAGTTAATTATGTCAAACATCCTGGAGTAATCATACCTGAACGTGAAACAGTCAAGGAAGAAGATGATGATTTATTGAAAATATTGCATACGATTAAGAGAGTTACCAATGTAGATTTTACTTGGTACAAAAGAGATACTTTGAGGAGACGTATCAACCGAAAAATGAATATCACCAAGCTCAAAGAGTTAAAATCTTATAATGAGTATCTAAAAGAAAATTCAGAAGAAGTTAAGAGTTTACAACAAGAACTATTGATTGGGGTCACACAGTTCTTTAGAGAACCCAAAGCATTTGAGTATTTATATGAAAAAGTCATTTCTGATATTGTAGATAACAATAGTAGTATCAAGGTTTGGGTAGCAGGTTGCTCCACAGGAGAAGAAGCCTATAGCATTGCAATTCTATTTTATCAATATCTAATCAATACAGATAAAGAAATTGATGTCAAAATTTTTGCAACTGACATCAACAAAGAAGCCATCACAACCGCCAGTTTAGGAATTTATGCAGAAAGTGTCGCAGCCGATATTCCCAAAGACTATCTTGCCAATTATTTTATCAAAAACGGAGAGACCTATCAAGTCGCACGTAATATCCGTGATATGATTATTTTTACGGTACACGATATTAGCAAAGACCCACCATTTCATAAGTTAGACCTAGTGGTTTGTCGAAATTTATTAATCTATTTTCAAACATCCTTACAGCGCAGAGTTTTTAAAATTTTCAACTTTGCACTCAAACAAAATGGCTTTTTATTCTTGGGGTCAAGTGAATCAGCCGACGATCTCAAAAATTTCTTTGTGCCTGTTCACGCCAAATGGAAAGTATATCGCTCACTCTTCCGTTCTTCTGTTATCAATATTCCAGAATATTCTCCGCCACAAATCAAAAACACGGAAGCTTCTCAAATGGTTTTTAAATCTACAAGAGCAGCAACGATACAAGCCAATGACTTACAAGAGCTATCCATCATCAATACTTTATTAGTCGAAGAATATGCTTCTGCTTGTATCTTGGTCAATCAAAACTTTGAATTTATACGATACTTTGGAGATGCCAACCGATTTATGAATGTGCCTAGACGAATGACTAGTTGGAGCATCCTCTCAATGGTAGATGATAAACTGGCGGTTGTACTAGGAGCAGCCATGCGAAAAGCACTAGTCAAAAACGAATCCATCTTGTATAAAGATGTTGCTGTAACCGTCAACAATCAAATGGAGGTAGTCAATGTCAATGTAAAACCTTACGAGATTTTACACACCAAACAGCGACTTCTGCTCATCATTATTGAAGACAACAAAGAGACTAAAGGCAATACGGTCAATATTGAATACAAATTAGGAGCAGATGCCACACAACGCATCCAAGATTTAGAACAAGAACTCAAAATTACCAGAGAAAGCCTACAAGCAACTATTGAAGAACTCCAAACTTCCAACGAGGAATTGATTGCTTCCAATGAGGAATTACAAAGTACCAATGAGGAATTACAATCCGTCAATGAAGAGTTACATACCATCAATTCCGAACATCAAGCAAGTATCTTGGAGTTGACTGAACTCAATGACGACATCAACAACCTCTTACAAAGTACAGAGATCGGAACCCTCTTTTTAGGTAATAACCTCAATATCCGAAAATTCAATCATTCTATTACCGAAGAAATCAACATTACCGAAAACGATATAGGTCGTCCGATTGAGCATTTTTCGACCAATCTACGTTATGAAAATATGGTGGAAGATGCCAAAGAAGTTATCAAGACGTTGATTCCCATTCAAAAAGAGATAGAAAATAGCGAAGGCAAATGGTATCTTATGCGTATTCTGCCCTATCGAACTTTTGAAAATCAAATCAAAGGAGTCGTGATCACATTAGTCGATATTGGCGAACTCAAAGAAGCAGAACAACTCAAACAACTTTCTCAAAAATTAGAATTTGAAAATGAAGAACGCAAAAAAGTTCAATTGCAACTCATGCAGCAAAACGAAGATATGCGTCTAATCTTTGAAGCCATTCCAGATCTATATTTTCGATTCAATAAAAACTATCGCTGCCTAGATGTCAAAATTGGAAAAGGGGCAAATGTATTAAGAGAAACAGAAGATTTTGCAGGTAAGTTTCTAGAAGATATTATCGAAGAACATGCCATAACAAAATTTCAAACCGCTATCAAAAGTGTTTTAAAAACACAACAAGAATCTACGGTAAATTATCGCATGAATAGAGACGGAGAAGAACTTGACTTTAGTTGTCGGATTGTACCTGCTAGCAAACAAGAAGTGGTCGTTATTGTGCGAGAAGTAACTCAATTGGTCAAAGCCGAAAAAGATTTAAGCAACATCAACAAAAAGTTAGTCCAAGAAATCGAAAAGGTCAAAGAAGCTCAAGAAAAAGAGGAAAAACAACGCCAACAGCTAGAGGTCAAAACCCGACAATTAGAAACAACCAATGAAGCATTAGAGCATTTTGCATACAGCACCTCCCATGACCTTAAAGAACCTCTACGTTCCATCGGTAGTTTCGCCCAAATTTTATTAACACAAAAAGACCTTCAAGAAAATCAAAGAGCCCAAGATTATCTCAAAATCATCCAAAACAATGCTAAAAACATGTATCGAATGGTCGGCGAAATTTTAGAATATTCTATGATCGGCGATAAAAAAATTGAAACCCAAAAATTGAGCGTCAAAAAAGTAGTCGAAGGAGTCATCGACGAATTGAGTACGGCTATTGAAGAAAGCGAAGCAGACATTATACTCAAAAGAATGCCACAAATCCATTCCAATGCAGCTTTACTGGCAAAAGTCTTCCAAAACCTGATTTCCAATGCCATCAAATTTAGAGATCCCCAACGCCCCTTAAAGATTGAGATTGGTGGTAAGAAGCAAAAAGATACAGAAGTGTTTTATATCAAGGACAATGGGATTGGCTTTAGCGACGAATACAGAGAGTTTATTTTTCAAATGCTCAAACAAATCAATACCGAACACAGCCGCAAAGGTTCAGGCATTGGTTTGGCTCTTTGCAAACGCATTATCGAAAGCTTAGGTGGTAAGATATGGGCAGAATCCAAACCCAATGAAGGCAGTACTTTCTTTTTCTCCCTTCCTCATTAAAGTTATGCTATTTTTTAGGAGCGAAAGGTTATTTCCTTCGTCGTGGAGGCAAGTCCCGCTATCCGTTCTTATGCGTGTGGCTATATTTTAGGCAGCCCACGCTTCTACACGCATACCACTCCTATCGGGGCTATTGGGTTGAGGACAGTCCCTAATATTGGTATCCGCTTTTAAAATTAATATACAAATATTGTAGGAACAGATAGCATCTGTTCTCACGATAGAACCGCATCCATTGAAAGAGATTGAAAATATTATTGGTATCCGCTTTTAAAATTAATATACAAATATTGTAGGAACAGATAGCGTCTGTTCTCACGTCATTTGTTCTTTTTCCTGCACCAGAAAAATAAAAAGCCCAAACACACAAAAGCCCCAAAAAAGGAAGATTTTTGGGGCTTTTCGTATTGAACTAAATTTTTAACTATAATGATGAATAAAACGTATTTTAAATACAGGTGGCAGGTATCCTCAAAAACGGCTCAATAACACTAGCCAATCTTTGAGAAAAAATATCAAAGTCTATATGTTTAACGATATAGTCTGTTGCTTTTAATTGTTTACTCCTTTCAAAGTCTTTCGACGAATCAGAAGTTGTCATGACCAACACAGGCATTTTCTGAAAGCCTTTCATCAGCCTTACCGCTTTCAAAAATTCAAATCCCGTTAAGTCTGGCAAATTCAAATCAGTGATTACAATATCTGGTGTAATCTTATTTTGGGTATATGGACCTTTCTTTCGCAAAAAATCCAGCCCATCTCTCACAGAAGTTACATGTTGTAACTTAAAATCAAGATTCATATCCAACAGAGCCAATTCTGTGAGCATAACATCACTTTTACGGTCTTCTATCAGAAGAATCTGAAGGGGTTCTCTAATATTCATTTTGTTGTTGATTGAAGGGTAAATAGTTCTGCTATATTCTACGAGACAAGATCAATTTTGTTTTAGTTTTTTTTATAAAAATTAAACATCTATTTGTTTTTTTATGTATTGTTGTTTGATTTAAAGCAAATAATGTTAGAAAGTTTTTTTTTATTAAATCTTGTTTGCTTGTTTAAATGTAGTAATTTTTGTTTGTATATAATTATATTTTGCTATGTAAAATATCTATATAAAGACTGTTTTTGGTATAAAAATCAGAAAAGATATATCTCAAAGGGAGGAGAAATACGTTTGCTTTTTTTTAATAAAAAATGGTACTAAGAAGTTCCGACCCAATCCAAGTAGCCCCGATAGAAGTGGTATCCCCTCGTAGGGCAAATTCACGAATTTGCCCTACGAGGGAGATAAGAACGGATAGCGGGACTTTCCAACACGACGAAGCAATAACCATTCGCTCCTAGTCCAAAAGAAGAAGAGAATTACAGGATTATCTTGAATTAATAGGATTTTTAGGCTCAGATTTAGTGAAGTATCAGAAATAAAGCATTTCAAAATGGGGCTAAGTAGTCTTTCAACTAAATAGTGTCAGGTAAAATTTACAACTAAATAATTGATTATCAATTAAAAATATCTTTGTCTGGCTACCCGTCTAAGTTTGCCATGATTATAGCTCCATTTTACAATCAAAGAAAA